>CAZZPH010000435.1:0-2244 GCA_964655725.1 uncultured Hyphomicrobium sp. | reverse complement strand
GGGCTCGACCTCACCGAGCGGGCGCCGGGGAGGAAACTGCAGGCGATCGAGCGGCGGCGGCTGAGCCGCTGGGTGTCCGGCGATTGGTTGATCGAGTCTCGTGTCCCCGTTTTTCCGGCTGGTATCACAGCCTGCAGCGGCATTTTGCGGAGCACCACGTGCTCCAGCACTACCGCGAGGAAGGGGCACGCGGCAAGGCCCATACCGACACGATTGAGGGCTTCTTCAGCATCTTCAAGCGTGGTATGAAGGGCGTCTATCAGCACTGTCGCAAGAAGCACCTTCATCGGTACCTTGCGGAGTTCGACTTCCGGTATAGCGAGCGCGCAGCGCTTGGCGTCGATGACGACGCGCGCACCATGAAGCCCCTTGCGGGCATCGCTGGAAAGTGGCTTATGTACCGGGAGTCGTATCCCGAGCCGGCAAGGTGATGGTTGAGTACCGCGAGTTTCGGTGGAAGATCGAGGCCTACAGCCCCGAAACGATGCCGCTCGACCGTCTGCTAGAGTACCTTCGCGAGTTGAGCATCCTGCTGGGCGAAGGGGCGAACCTGCATCTTGTGCGCGTGGAATCCGCGAGCACCGCGCCGGTCTTCAAGGTGCCGCCGGACGTGGCTCCTCGCCTTCAGGCGAGGGCGCTTGCCGTCCGAACCGGCAGCGCGCCGCGCGAGGCGCGGCAAAGCTACCGAAAGATCAACAAGATGCTGCGGGATGATCACACTAAAGCTGTACTCCTAGAGGAAACGGTCACGTTAATACCGTTTCCCGGTATTGACGAGGCCCCCCCTAGACAAATTGCGGGGATTCAGCAGCCTGGAAGTGTGGACGGAAGGCTTGTCAGCATAGGCGGCGTTCGCGACTGGGTACCGCTTCAACTCCAAACCCCGGAGAAGCTTCTGACGGGGGTTTACGCCCGACGTTCCTTAGCCAAAGAAATCAGCGCCCATCTGTTTGATCCTGTACGCCTACTGGGACAAGGGCGATGGTGTCGGACAGAGGAAGGTGAGTGGAACCTAGAGCACTTCACCGTGAACGCTTTTGACCCGTTGAACGACCAGGAACTGCCGAGCGTCGTTGCGGCCTTGCGGAGCGTGAGGGTCCGCTGGCCCGAAGATCCCATTGCCGCGCTCGGCGCCATGCGCAATGGAGATGATGGTCTAGACTAATGGTCGTATTCGACAACGCGGTGTTGACATTGCTTCTCTGGGATAAGGCGAAGGCCCCAGAAGACCCAGCAACGGGAAAACCTGTTGAGAAATGTCGCGAACGTATGGAGTTGCTCGTTGAGCAGCTTCATCGTGCACGAGAAACCATCATAATACCAACGCCAGTTCTTAGTGAACTATTGGTTGTTACGGGCGAGGATGGGCTAAATTACGTCTACATCCTACAGAAGGTTTCTGTTTTTCGGATCGAGTCGTTTGATTCCAGGGCAGCAATAGAGCTGGCTGAAATAAATCGCACAATTTTAGATGCGGGGGAAAAGAGGGCTGGTATAAAGGCGCCTTGGAATTTGATCAAACTGGATCGACAAATTGTTGCAATCGCTAAAGTCGCAGGGGCGCACACGATTTATACAAATGACGAGCGTTTAGGGAATTTTGCTAAGAGGAATGGTTTTCAAGTGATTGGCGTGCATGACCTTCCTTTGCCACCAGAAGAAAAGCAAGCCGATTTGATCAAGATTCTTGAGCAGCAGGCGGCCTTTATGACTGGACCTGAACATGAGCCAACCAAAGAAGAAGCCGAAGCGAGCGAGCCCGACTCCGAAGCCGACGAATCGCCGAATTCCGAAGGCTAGCGACACATCCCAGTCGCAAGCATTCATCGATGGCGCGCGCCGGTTGGGCGCCGACAGCGTGGAGCTTGTTGCAGAACCCTGGCCCCGATGATCGCGGCGATCGCAACCACCACCAGTACGAGGAGAATCTCCATGATCGCACCCTCCCACTGCACCACAATGAGTGAAGTATCACCGTTCGCGGGCGTCACTGCAAGTTGATCGGAGGCTCTCCCTCTACCGCCAAGTCGACGAGCTCCTGGGCGAAGCCAACTGCATCCAGAGCCTCTCTGGAAAATTGGGGACACGAGACTTTTTTAACCTTCTGGAAAATTGGGGACACGAGACTCTTTTAACCCTCCGTCCCCTCGTTCAGTATCCCCAGATACCGCTCGTACGCAAAGCGCTGCCCACGCTGCCGCCCGGTCGTCTCGCGCAGGATGCCGAGCAGGACAAGCCGCCCGG
>CAZZPH010000434.1:0-2257 GCA_964655725.1 uncultured Hyphomicrobium sp. | reverse complement strand
ATGGTTGACTCAACCCATTAGAGACTCTCAAGCGGAGGGCTTCCAGGCGAGGCAACTGGCATCTCGCATCCTCGTGGTGGCGAACGCCAAAGGTGGCGTAGGCAAGACAACTACCGTGGCCAACGTCGGGGCGCGACTGGCAGAGATTTTGGACAAGCCCGTATTGCTGATCGATTTGGATTTCCAAGGCACGCTGTCCTCTATGTCTGCCGGCCCAAATGCCACATGGGTTCCACCAGGGGGCATTTCATCCCAGTCCACGCGCCTTATCAGCGGTGATCTCACACCAGCGGATATCGCGCAAACTGGAACCCAGGCAAATGGCCAGGAGAAACTGAAAGTGATCCGGTCCTATTTTGATTTGGCGCAAGCGGAGAACCGGGTAATGATTGAGTGGCTGCTTGGCGATACCAAGGATGACATCCGGTTCCGGCTGGCCAAGTTGCTCCACGACGATCAAGTTCGAGGGGCTTTCAGCCTGATCATCATCGACTGTCCGCCCCGCCTGACAACGGCTGCAGTTCAGGCCCTCGCTGCTGGCACGCATCTTCTGATCCCGACTGTTATGGACGATCCGTCGACGGAGGCCGTTGTGACCTTCGTTAGGCAGGTGGAAAACTTCCGAAATGCCAATCTTTGCCCAAACTTGCGTTACATCGGCGTCGCTGGCGCCAAACAGCCTCCTGTGGCCAATATAGGGGGCCCAATGGCACGCCTCCGGACCAAATTGGACGATTTTCGCGATACGGAGGTCGCTCAGCCCCTGGTCAAGATACTTCCGGAAGAAACGTTCTTTCCAAACAACATTCGCTTTGCGAACGCTGTAAGTCTGGGCGGAATCGCCTATATTGTGATGGGTAATGCTGCGAACGACCAACCAGTCAGGGGCAGTATCGAAGCGCTTGCTGATCTCGTGAAGACGGAAATGAGGCTATGAGGTCTCAAGCATTTGCAGGTCTGCTCAAGGATTTTTCGAGTGTTCTGGCGGTAAGCCATGCCAGAGAGGCAGCCGCCGCATGGCTGCTGTTGGCTGATCTTTTCGAGAACCACTCGACGCTCGATGCATCCAGGGTTTGCAACGCAATTTCGCAAAGCACGTCCGGAACACCCGGCGACACCACGACCTCCGATGTTATTGAGACGATCACCCGGCTGAACGATTTTCTGCGGCCGGTCGGCACGAATGCCACCTTGAAGGACTTCGAAACGCTGAAACAGGCACTCGAAAATGCACGAGGATTCTCCATCGCCGACATTGTGGAGCAGTCCTCAGCTCGACTTGTTGCCACTTCCAACAAGCCCAAACCAAAGTCGATGCTGAACCAGGCGACAATCGATCGGCATTTGGCGTCCTTGAATAGTGCGTTGGGAGACGAAGCAGCCTTCAAGCGGGCCGTGGCTGCATTGAAGGGTGATCCGACGGCGAAGGGGCCTGAACTCAAGGTGATGGCGAGAACATTCGCAGGAGAGTCCGCAAAAACTAAAGGTAAGGCTCTCGAATTCATCGAGAACCATCACAAGTCGCTCATGGAATCGCGCGATAAGAATGCGGCGATCGGCGGACGCACGGCGGCGTGAGACCTCAGCGATAGGCCTTTTCCCGGTTCTTGGCTGCCGCCTGGACATTCATCGGCCGTGTCTTGTCGATCTCGCCTGGGCGCTTGGACGTGATTGGAAGCCGGACACTGCTTGGACTATCTTGCCTTGAGTTCGTAGGCTGGGTTGCTGTGTTCACATGCTCAATGCAGCCGCTTCATCTTGACTCGCCCGCCAGATGCGGGAGCTTGCCGGGCACGACGGGGGAGGGTGGCCGAGCCGCGCCAAATCCCCCGTCGGGCGATTTCTCGATGTCGTGCGTCGCGTCAAGCGCTGACGGCAGAACAGGGAAGCGTCGCGGCTTCAGTCGCCCACGCACATGCTCCAGAAGCGGTCACACGACGCGGCCTGCTGGTTGGCCATGCAGTAGTTCCAGCGCTGCGAGCAATAGGCCTGGCGCGACTGGCCCGAGCCACTCGACTTCGACTGAGCCGTCTTCGTCGACTTCTTCTTATTCTTAGTAGTTTTCTTGCCCGATGATGACCGTGCAGCGGCTTGCTGGCGTTGGTATTCGCGCTGACGCCGGGCTTCCTCAGCGCGTGCGGCCTCCGAAATGATGATGGCGGCCGCAGCGCCCGCGGCTACGCCGATCGCGATGTTGCGCGCCTTTTTGTTCTGGACCAGCGTGATGTCGCTGCCGGGTGCATTCAGCGCGCTTGCC
>CAZZPH010000433.1:0-2261 GCA_964655725.1 uncultured Hyphomicrobium sp. | reverse complement strand
CTCGTCATTCCGCGAAAGGTGGCCTGATGCGCGATGCGTCTTCGACACCCTCGCGGCCTTTGCGCTTATTCCTCGTCGCGGGCGAGCATTCGGGCGATGCGCTGGGCGGGCGGTTGATGGCCGCTCTCAAGGCCAAGCGCGGCGCCGATGGCGTCGTGTTTGGCGGTGTGGGTGGCGAGGACATGGCCCGCGAGGGATTGACCTCGCTGTTTCCCATTGAGGACGTGGCGGTGATGGGGCCGGCCCACATCATCCCCGCCTTGCCGCGTTTGGTGCGCCGGGTCTATCGCACGGTCGCTGAGGCCCTCGCATTCGCTCCCGACGCCGTCATCATCATCGACAGCCCGGAGTTCACGCACCCGATCGCCAAACGCATTCGCAAGCGCGCACCCCACATCCCGATCATCGACTATGTGTGTCCGAGCGTGTGGGCGTGGCGCTCCGCCCGTGCCCGGAAAATGGCGCGCTATGTCGACGAGGTGCTGTGCCTTCTGCCCTTCGAGCCGGACGCACTCCACAGACTGGCAGGTCCGCATGGGACGTACGTCGGCCATCCGCTGATCGAGCGCCTCGACGAAATCACGTCCGCCGACGCGGCGGAACTTCGGGCCCGGCTTGGGATCACGCCCGGCACTAAGGTGCTCGCGGTCCTGCCAGGAAGCCGGCGCTCGGAAGTGGATCGCCTGCTGGATGTGTTCGGCGCCACCGTTGCGCACCTGAAGGCTGAGGGGCACAAGATTGAGTGCGTGGTTCCGGCGGTTGCACACGTGCGCGAGGAGATCGAGGCGGCAAGCCAGGCATGGGCCGCCAAGACGCATGTGGTTTCGGGTGCCGACAAATACGCCGCCATGCGTCTCGCCGATGTGGCGCTGGCCGCCTCTGGTACGGTGACGCTCGAACTGGCGCTCGCCGGTCTGCCGATGGTGGTGGCCTACAAGATCGACACCCTGACCGCGGTGGTCGTGCGCCGGCTGATCACGACCGACACCGCCATTCTGCCCAATCTCGTTCTCGGCGCCGAACGGCCGTTCCCGCAGTTCATTCAAGAAGACTGTACGGCGGAGAAGCTCTCAGCCGCGGTCGCTGAGCTGCTGGCCGGTGAACCCGCACGCCGCCTGCAATTGGATGCGCTGGCGCGCATTCCCGATAAACTTCTCCTGCCGCACGGCAGCCCAAGCGAAGCGGCCGCAGACGCGGTATTGCGGGTGGTGAAGTGAGAGGTGCTGGCCGGTGCGCGGTGTCGGCCGGTACGAGGCAGAGACAGTGGGCCGTCAGTCGTGAGGCCGGTGTTGATCCATTCCACCACAAGGCGGCAGCGGAGCTCGCGCGGGTCTGCCGGGTCCGCTTATGATTTTCGCGTCAGAGTTAGGCACGGCGGGAACGGGCTAGGAGCGGGCATGTGGCACCACCGCGTCCCCAACCACCCCTGTCATCCTCGGGCTCGTCCCGAGGATGACAGGGGTGGGTGTTGCGGGAACGGTGGACGACGGCAGCTCCGGCTCACTCTCGCCGGTTCCGGCGCCTCACTGACTGCCGGTGATCCAATCCAGCAGCGGTCTAAGCGCTGAGTTCCATCCCGCTGACGTCCCCCCGCGCACCTTCGCAACCAGAGCCCGAGACCGAACGGGGTCTTGCGCGCCGCAACCCGCCGCGTCTGTTCCACCCCGTCCAAAACGGCGGCGCGCGTCCCGCAGTGACGGAACGCGCTCACGGCCTCATATCAGTGAAGCGATGACGCCGGTCAGGCGTCGGGGAAACCGCGTCGGGCCGGGCCGACGTAGAGCTGGCGCGGACGGCCGATGCGCTGTTCGGGGTCCTCGATCATCTCTTTCCACTGCGCGATCCATCCCACCGTGCGCGCGACGGCGAACAGCACCGTGAACATCTCCACCGGGAACCCCATCGCGCGCAAGGTGATGCCCGAATAAAAATCGATGTTGGGATAAAGCCGCTTCTGGACGAAATACTCGTCCTCCAGCGCGATGCGCTCCAGCTCCATCGCGACCTTCAACAGCGGCTCGTCGCGCATGTCGAGGGCATCGAGGACTTCATGGCAGGTCTTCTGCATGACCTTGGCGCGCGGATCGTAGTTCTTGTAGACGCGGTGCCCGAAGCCCATCAGGCGGAAACCGGACGTCTTGTCCTTGGCCTTGTCGATGAATTCGGGAATACGATCGACGGTGCCGATCTCGCGCAGCATGTTGAGCGCGGCCTCGTTCGCGCCGCCGTGGGCCGGTCCCCACAGGCAGGCGATGCCGGCC
>CAZZPH010000432.1:0-2276 GCA_964655725.1 uncultured Hyphomicrobium sp. | reverse complement strand
TGGAAGTCCGCCCGCCTGCAATCGCCCCCGACGCGCTCGATCTGCTCAAGCGCCATCAGTGGCCGGGCAACGTGCGTGAATTGATCAATGTCATCGAGTTCGCGCTCGCCGTCTGCGGGAATGGAGAAATCACAACCGCGGATCTGCCAGAAAGCGTATTTGCGACCGGCGCCGAACGTGTCGCGGACGCGCGGCGCAATCCACCGGCGCTGAAATGTGACGACCTGGACGAGGCGGGGTTGCGTGACCTTCTGATCAGCCGGCACTGGAATGTCTCGCAGGTGGCGCGCGATCTGGACGTGGACCGCACGACAATTCACCGGCGCATGAAAAAGCTCGGAATTGTCTCGCCCAATAACAGCTGATGTCGGGGCAATAGGCCTGGCAATAAAAAAAGCGGGCGGCGGTTTTTCAACCTGCCGCCCGCTCCTGTTTCAGAGGTTTTAAGCTTTCGCTATTGCGAGCACCGCGGAATTCACAACATCGGCGGCCTCAAGATGCGGCATATGACCAACACCCTGCAGCCGTTCAACCCGGATACGGGCGGGCAATCCGTCCGCATGCGCGACGGGAATGATCCGGTCCTCGACACCCCAGACAATCTGGATAGGTACACTGCTGCTTTCGACCACCTGCCTGAAGGAAGCCGCCTGGCGTCCCGACGGCATCGTCTGAGCAGCGATGGCGTTGAGGGCCTGTGTAACATTCTCCAGACGCTTGTAGCGCTGAATGCCCTCGATCATGTTGGTGGAGACCTTCTCGGGATCAGCCACCAGCATCTGCAGTACCGACTTCACATCCTTGCGCTTCTCCGCATCGATAAAGCCGCGGATATAGGCATCGTTGACGGTCTCGCCCAAACCTGCCGGAGCAAGCCCCGTCACCGAGGCCACCCGATTGGGGCTGCGGGCTAATGTGGCAAAAGCCACCGCGGCGCCGAGAGAATGGCCGACAAGATGAGCTCTGGACACACCCGCCGCGTCCATGACCGCAATCACAGCGTCGACGAGTTCGTTGAGATCACCCTGCTTCAGGGTCTTGGATGAGCGGCCGTGACCTGGCAGGTCGATCGCGTAGACCGGGTTGTCTGCCGACAGCGGTTCCTGGTTCATAACCCAGTTGTCCGCATCGCCTCCGAAGCCATGGATCAGCACGATCGCAGCTCCGGCCGTGTCCTTTCCGGCGGTCCGATAGAACACTTTGCCCGCGCCGAGGGTGGCTTCTGCGTCCACCAGCTTGGAGGCGCCTGCATCGTCGGCGGCCTCCACGACGAAGCCGCCAACGAACGCGTCGATGTCTGTATCGCTCACGCCTTCAGGGGCCACGACCGCCAGAAGAGCGCCGACGGGGACGAGGTCCCCGCCCTTGACGATCTGCCGGCGCAGCTTTCCCGTCACCGGGCTTTCGAAGACGTTGGTGATCTTGGTCGTTTCGATCTCCGCGATCTCTTCTCCCTTTTTCACCTCCGATCCCTCGGAAACGAGCCAGGAATTCAGAAAGCCTTCGGTCATCGCGAGGCCCCACTTGGGCATCACGATAGGATGGATCTCGCTCATCAGTCTACGACCTCGCCGCCATTACTGCTTTCACGCTTGCCTTGATCTTCTCGGGGCTCGGAATGTAGATGTCTTCCAGAGCCGGCGAGAACGGCACCGGCGTGTGCGGGCCGGTGACCGTCTTAATCGGGCCTTTCAGCGCATCGAAAGCCTCCTCGGCCACGAGCCGGGCGATATCCGAAGCCATCGAGCAGCGCGGATGGGACTCATCCACGACCACGAGCCGTCCCGTCTCCCTCACGCTGTCGAGGATGGAGTCGGTATCGAGCGGGGATGTCGTGCGTGGATCGAGAACCGTGACACTGATGCCTTCCCGGCGCAGTTCATCAGCTGCCGTATTGGCGAAGCCCACCATCCGTCCGATCGCAACAATGGTGATGTCGCGGCCGTCGCGTGTGATGTTCGCCTCGCCGAACGGGATCGTGTAGGGCTCGTCCGGCACATCCTCTTCGACGTCGTACAACACCTTGTGTTCGAAGAAGATCACAGGATCGTCGTCACGGATGGACTGGATCATCAGTCCCTTGGCCTCATAGGGTGAGGACGGGGTGACGACCTTCAATCCGGGAATGTGCGTAAACAGCGAGTAGAGGCACTGGCTGTGCTGCGAGGCGGCCCGGAAGCCCGCCCCATACATCGTGCGAATGACCACGGGCGTGACCGCTTTGCCGCCGAACATGTAGCGGAACTTGGCGGCCTGGTTGAAGATCTGGTCGAAGC
>CAZZPH010000431.1:0-2280 GCA_964655725.1 uncultured Hyphomicrobium sp. | reverse complement strand
GCGCGTGTGCACGCCATCTCGTTCAGCCGCGCGCGCTCTTCGCGGGAGAACCCGCCCTCAGGTCCAATCAGCACGGCGAGTGGACCAGCGGGCACATCGCGCAAGACTGTGATGGGATCGCCCAGCGGCGCCTCCTCGTCGCAGAAGATGAGGATACGGGAGGTATCCCACGCATCGAGGATGCGGGCGAGCGGCTCTGGTGAGCAAATCTCAGGTACGCGCAACACGCCGCACTGCTCGGCGGCCTCGATCACGTTCGCGCGCATACGATCGAGATTGACGCGGTCGGGCACCGTGCGCTGCGTGAAGACAGGCCTCAGCCGGCGGACCCCCATCTCGGTCGCCTTCTGGACGATATAGTCGAGCCGCGCGTGCTTGAGGGGTGCAAACACATAATCCACATCGGGACCGCTGCTCTGGGCGCGCACCTGCTCCAGAATACGCAGGCTCGCCGACCGCTTGCCCGCATCCTCGACGACACCGCGCCATTCGCCCTGCGAACCGTTGAACACCAGAACAGATTGGCCTTCTTTCATGCGCAGGACGTTCAGGAGATAATTCGCCTGATCCCGCGACAGGGCGACCCTCGTATCCGCACCGAGTGGGGCGTCGAGATACAGCCGCTGGGAGGAGACGTCATGAATGGCCATGTCTGTGCATACCTCATCAGCCCCGGGCCGCAAGTCCCCGCCATTGCGCCGGATAGACCGCGCCACTAGGTTGCCGCCATGAGCGAACGCACGTCCCCTCCCCTCCCGCCTGCCAAGGTTGCTGATGCCGAGACTGGCAATTGGGTCGATCGGCTCGCCCCGCATGCGCTGCGGCCCTACCTGAGATTGATGCGGCTCGACCGGCCAATCGGGACGTGGCTTCTGGTGTTCCCCTGCTGGTGGGCCGTCCTGCTCGCCACGCTCCACTCGGGCTCGGCACGGATCGACCTGTGGCTGCTCGTTCTGTTTGCCGCTGGGGCGATCGTCATGCGGGGCGCCGGCTGCGCTTACAACGACTATGTCGACCGCGATTTTGACGCCAGCGTCGCACGCACGGCGAGCCGGCCCATCCCGTCGGGACAGGTTACGCCCAAGTCCGCACTCGGCCTCGTCGTCGCCCTCGGGCTGATCGGCTTGGGCGTGCTCGTGCAGTTCAACTGGCCGACGATCCTTCTCGGCATGTCCTCGCTCGCCCTCGTGCTCGTCTATCCCTTCATGAAGCGGGTGACCAACTGGCCGCAGATCGTGCTCGGCCTCGCCTTCAACTGGGGCGCGCTCGTGGGCTGGACGGCGGTAACGGGATCGCTCGCGGCCGCGCCGCTCGCCCTCTATGCGGGCGCGGTGCTGTGGACCATCGGGTACGACACGATCTACGCCCACCAGGATGCCGACGACGACGCCATGCTGGGTCTCGGCTCGACGGCCCTGCGCTTCGGTGAGACCTCGCCGCGCTGGATCACGGCCTTCTATGCCGGCGCACTTCTTCTATGGGCGGTGGCAGGCTGGCTGGCGGGCGCTGAGATCGCCTTTGCGGCTGCCCTTCTGGCCGTCGCCATCCACTTCGCCTGGCAAATCACCACGCTCGACATCCGCGACGGGGCCAATTGCCTCAAACGCTTCCGCTCCAACCGCGACGTTGGACTGATCCTTCTCGCCGGCCTGCTGGCGGATATCCTGCGCGTGTGATCGAAGCGCGCGGCGCCGCGCGCCAGAATTACGCGATCAGCCCGTCGATCTCGCGCATGGCCGCCGCATCGCGCGCCGAGAGTTGTGGGTAGGCGGGATCTGAGCCCACATCTTTGGTGATGCGCCAGGACCGCGCGCACTTTTCCCCCTCGGCGCGTTTCGGGATCACGCCAACACCCGGCGTATCAGGCAGCACGACGGCGCCCTCAGGCACCGTGCCCGGCACAACTTCGATCGCGGACGTGATGCACACCTCCGCCATGTCCACCCCATCGAGACCCGCCATCAGATCCGCGTCATCCACATAGACGGTTGGCGCGGCTTCGAGCGATGAGCCGATACGCTTGGCGGCCCGTTCCAATTCCAAAGCACCCGTCACGGCACTGCGCACCTCGCGCACGCGGTCCCACTTGGCGGCAAGATTGTCGTCGCGCCACGCACGCGGGATCTCGGGAAACCCCAGCAAATGGATCGAAGCCGCCTCATCGGGGCGATAAAGCTGCCACGCCTCATCGGCCGTGAAAGAGAGGATAGGCGCAAGCCACTTGAGGATCGCATCACACAGGTGATCGACCACAGTCAGGGCCGCCAGCCGCTTGGCGCT
>CAZZPH010000430.1:0-2282 GCA_964655725.1 uncultured Hyphomicrobium sp. | reverse complement strand
CGACTCGCGTCCGCTGTAGGAGATGGACCCCCAGATGCGCTCGTTGCCCGCCGATGCGCGCACACCGCCCGCACGCGTCCGGAATGAACCGCCTTCTGCAAAAGATGAGAACGTCAGCGGCCCGCGCCCCGACCGTGTAATGATGTTGATCACGCCACCCACGGCACCCGAGCCATAAAGTCCGCTATGTCCGCCGCGCAGAACCTCGATGCGCTCAATGTCTTCGGTCGAGAGTTCGGAAAAATCGAACTCGCCATTCATGGTGTCATTCGCCTCGATGCCGTCGATCAGCACGAGGGTGTGATTGCCCTCTGCCCCGCGAATGCGAACTTGTGTCCTGAGCGATGTACCGCCCGTTCGGCTCACATACACGCCGGGCAGGCTGCGCAATGCATCGGCGACGTGAGCAATCTTCTGAGCGCGCAATTCATCACCCGTCACGACGCTCAGCGCCGTGCCGACCTTGCGCGCCTCGATGCCGCCCTCGGACGTGGAGCGACCACCTGCAGGCTGTGAGCTGTCATCAACGCCCGCTTCCGGCGCATCGACGACATCGGGCACGCCGGCCGAGGAGCCGGGACCAGAACCAGCTGAACTGCTCGACGATTGGGATGCTGGCGCCGGGCCGCCCGTACTGGGAGCCTCAGCCGCAGACGTCTGCGGGGCCTTGCGGGTCTTGGCCTCGATCGTCGCTCCTTCGACAATGACCGGGGGCAATTCAAGGACTTGAGCCGTCTCAACGCTCTCTTGAGAGGCTGTCGGCTGGGCCAAACCAGCTTGGGCCAATCCAGTTAGAATGATGGCGCCCCAAGAGGCGCGCCGGTCACGCGTTCGATGCAGTGTTGTGTACGTCATGCTTCTCCCCCGATGGCGGTTTCGGAAGAAGCGATGCGTCATGCCTGAAGCCAACAGGTGGATCGCTGACGCTGACGCACGAACGGAGCCCGCGCGCAATGGCCAGTTCCAACCGGTTTGACTACGGAAATCTCCGTTGCCCGCTCATGCCTGACGTCGCTCCCTGCCGGTTCAACATCAGCCGCCACTACGGGTCATCCGTTCCTCCGCGCGCCCCGCACGAGGGATGGGCAGCATGCACCGGCAGGTCTCCTGGCTTACGGCTCGAACGCTTGTCTCCCGCCTTCCCGGCCCATCCGCGCGAAAGAGCGCGTGCGGACCAGTGGCACTCGTGGAGTAAGCTTGCCGACTACAGTTGCGGGGGCAGCCCCGGCTTCAGAACCCAAAGGTTCCTGACCGTGTTCCCTTTTCACCCGCGCACATCTTCAATGCGCGGGAACCAATGCACGGTCATCGTGGACGGCTCCAGGGTCGCCTGTCAAGTCTTCTCAGCCGAGCTAGATCCACTCCGCCGCACCATGTGTGAGACGCAGGACTTTGTCCTGCGGGCAGGCGAGCTCAGGAATTTCCCGCGGATCGACGGCGAGCACATGAGCATAGAGGCAGCGCATCACACCGCCGTGTGTGGCTATCACCGCATCACGTTCGACAGTGCTGAGCCAATCCGCTGTTCGTTGCGAGAGATCGGCGTAACTCTCACCCCCATCGGGCCGCCACCTCAACGGATCGCGTGCCCGTGCGCGCACGCCCTCTGGATCGCGTCGCGGCAGTTCAGATTGCAGTTGGCCTTCCCAAGTGCCGTAGCTCAACTCCTGCAGTCGGTTCTCGATCTCATAGGCGCCTGGATCAAGAGCAAGAGCGGCTCGGACGATCTCCATCGTCTGCCGCGCACGGCCCAGCGGGCTCGAGATAAAGCGAGCCGCGGCGATCTCCGGCAAATGAGCGCGCAGGGCCATGCCGTTGCGGTGCGACTGTTCGATACCGCGCACATTCATTGGAATATCGCATTGGCCCTGGTATCGCCGTTCAGCGTTCCAGTCCGTCTCACCATGCCGGATGACGTAGAGGGTGAGGCCAGGGCGCATCTGGGTTCCGTGTGTTGATGCCGGCAACGATGGGGCAGATCAGTTGCTCCCGCCCGGCCCGCTCAGACCTTGCCCTTCAACGGCCAGAACCACCATATGGCGCATCGAACGAAGCCGTGGCGGCGGACTACCCTTCGCTTTTGACAACGGTGATGTCGGGGGCATCCTCGTTCTTCATGCCCTGGACGTGATACCCGCTATCCACATGGTGGATCTCGCCGGTTACACCCCGCGATAGGTCTGACAAGAGATACAGTCCCGCACCGCCGACATCCTCGATGGTCACGGTGCGGCGGAGCGGCGAATTGTACTCGTTCCAGCGCAGGATGTAGCGAAAATCGG
>CAZZPH010000429.1:0-2305 GCA_964655725.1 uncultured Hyphomicrobium sp. | reverse complement strand
CTGTAGCTGGCAAGGGAAATGATACGCGCGTCCATCGTCTGTCCCCGGTTTCGAATCCGGCCGTTGACCGGCCTGTGGTGCCCTGCTTCGATGAGCGGATACTCGCTGAAATTTCTGGATGAAGTGTGGCCTGATCCTTGAGACTTTGTGGCAAGGTGAATGGATGGTAAGCGCGTGTTCTGCACTGCAACGCAACGACCGATCTGCCCCTGACCGGGCCCGGCGGAGACGGATCACGTGGTTAATCCGGTGCACCCCGCGTGCTCGCAAGTCTCAGCCACATCGTGAAAATCCGCAGCGGCGACAGGTCCAGCAGCCTTCCTGCTTGATAAACGCACGGTCATTGCACCGGGGGCAGATGCGCCCCGCAGTGTTGTCTTCGGGAATTTGCGTGACCACGAAATGGCCCGATTCCGGGAAAGCGGCCGACTGTCCCGCCGCGGCATTGGAACCAGACCCCGCGTGTGCTTCTGCCGTTCTGCGCAACGACGCAGTCTGGCGAGCTTCGTCGTTCGAGGTCTCGTGCTCTGGCGTCAGGAAACCGATCGTGCGCAAATGGGTCTCGATGATCTCGCCGATGGCCGCAAGCAGACTGGGGACGTAGTGCCCGCCCATCCAGTGACCGCCCTGGGGATCGAACACACCCTTAAGCTCCTCGGCGACGAACGCAACGTCGCCGCCGCGCCGGAACACAGCACTGATCATCCGCGTCAAGGCAACAGTCCAGGCGTGATGTTCCAGGTTGCGTGTATTGATGAAGATCTCGAAAGGCCGCAGACGCCTCCGGCCTGGCGCATCGCTGGCGGACTTTGACAATGGACCGCTGTCGGCGCCGTCGACCTCGATGTCGTTGATGGTGATGTAGAGTGCATGGTCGCTGCCCGGCCAGCGCAATTTGTAGGTTGAACCGCTGAGAACCGGCGCGCGCTCAAGTGGGCGCGTCAGATAGACGACATCCCCAGCCGCAGCGCTTCGCTCGCCAGCGCGCGCCCCGGTCTCGCTCATTGACCCCGTACCAGCAGCGGAAGGCGCCCCGCCTTCGGCGTGTGCCAGCTCAGCCTGAGCCCCGGACGCCAGCTTCTGCACGCCGTGGACGAGCGGTCCCGCGGCGACCTGAGACGATGGCTTAGCGCTCGTCAGGACCGCGCCTGTAACGGCATTCGGCCGGAATGTGGTGCAGCCCTTGAGGCCCAGGTCGTAGGCCTCGCGGTAGATGTCTACGAAGTCATCGTAGGGAAGGGCGG
The DNA here is from genome assembly GCA_964655725.1 of uncultured Hyphomicrobium sp. Classification (GTDB taxonomy): domain Bacteria; phylum Pseudomonadota; class Alphaproteobacteria; order Rhizobiales; family Hyphomicrobiaceae; genus JAGVSR01. The sequence continues at coordinate 1,061 of CAZZPH010000429.1, read as the reverse complement.
CCGGACAATTGATCGTTTTGGAAATCGAGCTGTCCACATGGCGCTGGACGGCGCTCTGCATCAGGAGATGCTCGCGTGGGGAAAGCTGTGACGACGTCACGAAAACGGCCGGCAATGGAGCATCCTCGCCGTGCACGGACCGGAAGAGCGCGGCGGCGTAATCGTCGAGTACGGTTTCGCCCGGCTGGCCGGCAGCATCGAGAATACGCCGACGCGTGCGCACTTCAAAAATCGGCTCGATGCCGCTTGAGACATTTCCAGCAAAGAGGGAAATGGTGCCAGTTGGCGCAATCGAGGTCAGGCAGCCGTTGCGGATCCCGTGACGCTGGATTGCACGGCGCACTTCGGCATCATGGGCCTCAACGTGCGGTGCGGCCAAAAAGCAATCGCGATCAAAAAGACGGAAGCTTCCCTTCTCCTTGGCGATCGCAGCGCTTGTCAAATAGGCGGCGCGCGACAGCGCTGCCATCCACTGTCCGGCAAGCCCTGCCGCGCGATCCGTTCCATAGCGCACGTTCATCATCGCCAGCGCATCGGCAAGTCCCGTGATCCCCAGACCGATACGCCGTTTGGAGTGCGCCTCGTGCCGCTGCGCCGCTAAGGGATATCGGGAAATATCGATGACGTCGTCGAGGAAGCGGACCGCGATACTGACGCGCTCTTCGAGGCCTGCGAGATCAAGGCTGGCATCGACTGCAAACGGCCTTTTCACGAACCGCGTCAAGTTGATGGATCCCAGCAGGCAGGCGCCGTAGGGGGGGAGCGGCTGCTCTCCGCACGGATTGGTCGCTGCGATCGCTTCCAGGTAAGCGAGATTGTTGGAGCGGTTGACCCGGTCGATAAAGATTACGCCCGGCTCGGCGTAATCGTAGGTCGCGCGCATGATGCGGTCCCACAACGCGCGGGCCGACACCTCCCGGTATGTCCGGCCACCGAATACGAGCGGCCAGGCTCGATCCTCGCGCACGGCCTCCATGAAGGCGTCGGTGACGAGCACGGACAGATTGAAATTGCGCAGTCGTCCCGCGTCGGCTTTGGCGGTGATGAAGTCCTCGATGTCG
>CAZZPH010000428.1:1388-2328 GCA_964655725.1 uncultured Hyphomicrobium sp. | reverse complement strand
GCGCCACTTGTGGCTGTACGCCTCGCCGTGCCCGCAGCCGGCGCAGCGAAACCCGAGGTAAGCAAGACCTGCACGATCCACAAGATGCTGCACGGCGATCCCGCCATCACGGTCACGATTGTTCCGTGACCGGACCTTCCCTTGCGAGAGGTCACTGGAGTGCCGCCGACGTCAACGGCTTCACGCCGATCAGATTCGCCGGCGCGCTCTAAGCAGACTTGTCGCTGACACTGCCGCGCCGATGATGGGGGTGCAGGCTGGTCCCGAGAATATGCTCGTTCTGGCGAATGACGTCGGCGCTGGATCCGACAATCAGGGGATCAGGCGCGCGGGCGGCGTGTGCATCCTTGCCCGCATAGTCCAGCGACGAAAGGAAGTGCAGCATACAGTTCAGCCGCGCGCGTTTCTTGTCATCGGACTTGATGATGGTCCAGGGAGCATCCGCCGTATCGGTGTAGAAAAACATTGCCTCCTTGGCTTCGGTGTAGTCATCCCACTTGTTGAGGGATTGCTTATCGATGGGGGACATCTTCCACCGCTTGAGCGGCTCTTTCTCACGTGAGGCGAACCGCCTCATCTGCTCCTCGCGCGTCACCGAAAACCAGTATTTAAAAAGACGGATGCCACTTCGCACCATCATCCGCTCAAGTTCGGGACACTGGCGCATGAACTCCAGATATTCGTTGGCCGAGCAAAAGCCCATGACCCGCTCGACACCGGCACGATTGTACCAGGAACGATCGAACATCACGATCTCGCCGCCGGAAGGCAAACGCTCGATGTAACGCTGGAAGAACCATTGGGTCCGTTCCTGATCGGTTGGCTTCTCCAGGGCGACGACGCGCGCTCCGCGCGGATTGAGATGCTCCATGAACCGTTTGATCGTGCCGCCCTTGCCGGCACCGTCGCGACCCTCGAACACCACCGCGAGCCGCGCGCC
>CAZZPH010000428.1:0-1378 GCA_964655725.1 uncultured Hyphomicrobium sp. | reverse complement strand
TCCTTCGAACAGAACGACGATTTTCTGCCCGCCTGCCTTGACCCAGTCCTGAACCTTCAGCAGCTCAACCTGCAATTCGGCCTTATGCTTTTCGTAAACCTGCCGACGGATCTTCTGACTGTAAGGAAATTCCCCGGTCTCGAATGCCCGACGAATGCTGTCGGGATCGTGCCGTTTGCGCTGAACCGGGGACGCGGCCTCTACCGATGCCTGGGCTGCTGACTCACTGGCGTCGCTTGCCGACGCACCCGAAACGGACGCCACCTCGCCCACATCCTGCCTGGCTGCTGCCTCACCATTGGCTTCTTCCACCTGGCTCACGTGTCTATCTCCCCCGATTGATGGCTTCTACTAACCCGAGTTTCCCCATTTGGATTCCCTTCGACCAATGTGCCCTCGGCCGACGCGGCGATCAAGCCATTCAGCGCCCGTGCAGCGCGTGCGATGGTCGCCGCCAAGGGCGCAAAGCGCGCCAGCGGCTGTCCGGCGCCGCAAGAGATAGCATTTTGGCGTCCGCCGGTCGCACCTCACCCGCCGCCAGCCGTGCGCTTTGCGGCTCGGCGATGACCGTCGATCATGCTGGCACCGTCACGGCTGGTGGCCCCCGCAGTCCGTTGATGAGGCCGAATGTGCCTGCGAAGACAATTCGCCGCAGGGCCGCCTCCGCCATCTGGAACACGGCATAGCGAGCGTGGCGCCGGTCGTGTCCCTGGAGGTGGTGTAGGAGCCGGGCGGCCGGGATCTTCGCGGCGGGTCGGGCCGCTCGGGCTCATGCGGCCGCGGTGGGCAGCATGAGGTTCAGATCTTCGCGCAACGGCGCCATGGTCTCCAGGGTCATGCGGCGTGCCCGTTGCACCGACCACTCGTCGTTCTGCTCCAACAGGATGGCGCCGACCAGACGCGTGATCGCCGCCTCGTTGGGAAAGATGCCGATCACCTCGGTGCGGCGCTTGATCGGTGAGTCGTTTCCCGACGATCCCAGACACCGCAAGCTCGGTGCGGAGAACGTCGTCGACATCACGGGCGATCCGGTTAGCGTACCGAAAATCGTACTCGGCGGGGTAGCGATGCAGGTGATTCTCGGCGCAGTGCTGATAAGTGCCCTTCATGCCGCGCTTGAAGATCGAGAAGAATCCCTCGACCGATTCGGTGTGGACATGGTCGCGGACATACTTGCCTGCGGCGTGGCGAACGGTCTCGCGGCTTCCGGTGTGGGCGGCTGCGCTCGCGTAAATTTGGCATTCGTCGATATGGAAGCGGTTCTCGTGGCTGATATTCGCGGTGACGATGACGTTGACGGTCGCCTCTAACCATTCGTCAACCCATCCTTGCCAGGCTCGCGGATGGTGAACCAGGTCCGGCGGGGGCTTTCCCAGGG
>CAZZPH010000427.1:0-2330 GCA_964655725.1 uncultured Hyphomicrobium sp. | reverse complement strand
GTTTCCCGAACGCGTTCGACAAGGCTCACAATCGCAGCGGATCGTACATCCTGGTGCATGGTGGCTGCTCGTCGGTCGGATGCTTCGCCATGACAAACCCGGTCATTTCGGAAATCTACAATCTCACGTCGGACGCCTTGCGCGCGGGACAGCGTCACGTGCCGACCCACGTCTTTCCCTTCCGCATGACGCAAGCTAATCTCAAGAAACACGCGTCGAGCCCGTGGTCCGGCTTCTGGGCGGATCTGAAGGAAGGGTACGACAGCTTCGAACGCACACGGCGTCCTCCGCGTGTCAGCGTGTGTGACAATCGATATCATGTGCAGGATGCTGGCCCGTTGGAGGCGGGCGAGCAGAGCCCTTTAGCAGTGTGCGGCGCGACGGCCGCCGCAATCTCGGGCTTGGACAAATCCGCGTCGCTTGTCCTGCTCAACCCTCCGCTGCCGGGCCCCTCACCGCTGAGGCAGGCGATCGCCCTGACCTCAGAGGCGGCCAGCACGAAGGAGCCGATGTACGAACTGATTCCCAACCTCGCGCCGCAGACCGTGCCGCGCGATCCCGCCAATCCGGGCAAGGCTCAGGCGGCAGCGAAAGCACCGTGCAACTTGGGTCTCCCTAGCTGCCGCAAGTTCATGGCTCTGAGGGCGCGGCGCTCGAACGCCATTGCTGCGGCGCCAAGATCCCCGCGGCCGGGACAACTCGCTCTCAACCGGCGTTAAACGGCCGTCCGGAAACGCCCCCTTCCTCCTGTGCAGGTTATGATTATGGGACCGCTCACACAGCGTATCCTCGTTGTCGGCGGTTATGGGGCCTTCGGTGCCCGCATCGTGGAACGGCTGGCGCTTCAAGACGATCGCGACATCATTGTTGCGGGACGCAGCGAAGCAAAAGCGACCCAGTTTGTCGCCAATCTCCCAATCTCCCGTTCATCCCGGCTTTCATCGGTTGGTTTTGATGCGCGCGACGCCACGGCGCTACGGCTTCGCGAGCTGGGGGCCGGTGTGATTGTCAATGCGTCCGGCCCGTTCCAGGAGCAGGACTATACGTTGGCGCGGGCGGCGATCGGGGCGGGTGCTCACTACGTCGATATCGCAGATGCGCGCGGCTTCGTCTGTGGCATCGGGGAGCTGAATGCCGCCGCGCATGCAGCCGGGGTCACCGTCGTGTCGGGTGCCAGCTCGGTGCCGGGGCTGTCATCTTCCGTGGTCGCTGCCCATGCGGACGCTTTCCATACGCTCGACCACATCGACATCGCAATTTCACCCGGCAACCGCTTCGATCCTGGATTGGCGACCACGGCTTCAGTTCTGCGCGGCGTGGGGGCCCCGATCCGGATGATGGTGCAGGCAGACGAGCGCACCGTTCATGGCTGGCAGGGTCTGCGCCGCGTGGAGTTTCCCGGTCTGGGGCCGCGTTTCCTGGGATATGTCGACGTGCCGGATCTGACGCTTCTTGCGCAGCGCTACCCCGGTGTTGGCACCATTCGTTTTCAGGCGGGGGTCGAGGTGGGTCTGTTCCATCTTGGTTTGTGGGGCCTGTCCTGGCTGGCGCGAGCAGGATTGGTGCGACGGCCGGAGGTGCTCGCCCGCCCGTTGCTTGCGGCCAAGCGTGCGCTCGGCTTTCTTGGCTCGGATCGCGGGGGGATGCGCCTCGTCTTGGGCGGACGCGATGAGAGCGGGCGCACGCGGGTTATCACGTGGTCGTTGGTGGCCGGGAGTGGGCACGGCCCCTACGTCCCTGCTCTGGGCGCAGTCGTTCTTGTGACAAAGCTCTTGAATGGTGAATTTGCGGGCGGCGGCGCGTTGCCGTGTGTCGGGCTGTTCACCCTGGACGAATTCGCCGAGGCCGCGCGTGGCCTCGACATTTCTTTCGATCTTTCGCAATCACCGCCGCCGCTATAGCAGCCCCGCGCGTCAATCGAGCTTGCCGTGGCACTGCTTGTATTTTTTCCCGGACCCGCACGGACAGGGCGCATTGCGGGCGACCTTGCCCCACGTTGCGGGTGATGCGGGATCAAAACCACCCTCGGCTTTGCGGGTCTGCAGCGGCATGCGTTTTACGGGTTCGGCGGCACCACCGCGTCCCTTGGCGGCGATTGCGCGATCGACGAGTCGCAATTCCTCGACGAACTCCTCGGGCAGTTGCGGCTCCATCTCGTCACGGCCGGTCAGCGGATCGATGTGATGGGCCTCCATCGGCGGCAACTCGACAGGTTGCAGCATGGGCTGCTCCTCAGCCGGCATCAGCGCCACGTTCATGAGCTGGCCCGTGACGGCCTCGCGCAGACGCTGCAGCATCAGCTCAAACAGCGTGAAGCCTTCACTCTTGTA
>CAZZPH010000426.1:0-2382 GCA_964655725.1 uncultured Hyphomicrobium sp. | reverse complement strand
CGCGGACGTGCACGCTATGAAGCGCCAGATCAATGCGTTTCGTGGCCTCGGCGGTATCGGGGTTGCCGGCCACAACGTCAAGCTTGGCGCCGGCGGAATCCGCGAGATCGAGTTCTTCGTCCAGACACAGCAGCTCATCGCCGGGGGGCGTCAGACGGATCTGCGCGTGCGGCGGACCCTTGATGGGCTGGAGCGCCTTGAAGAACGCCAGTGGATCACGCCTAAGGTGCGTGCCGACCTCAGCCGGGCCTATCTGGAGCTGCGCCGTATCGAGCACCGCATCCAGATGATTGCCGATGAGCAGACGCACGAATTGCCTGCCGATGAGGTGGCGCTCGCGCGGTTTGCGCGCTTCTGCGGCTTTGAGACACTCGACCTCTTCTCGCGCCATCTCGTCGATATTCTGCGCGGCGTCCAGCAGCACTACGCGAGCCTGTTCGAATCCGCACCCGACCTGACCGGTGCGGGCTCCAACATGGTCTTCGCCGGCGAGGAGGACGATCCCGACACGGTGGCGGCCTTGCAGCGGATGGGGTTCACCCAACCTTCCCAGGTATTGGCCTCGATCCGCGGTTGGCATCACGGTCGCTTTCCTGCTGTGCGATCTGCGCGTGCGCGCGAGCGGCTGACGGAAGTGCAGACCGCACTCGTGCAGGCGCTGTCAGAAACCGCCGATCCCGACAGCGCATTCATGGGATTTGATCGCTTCCTGGCGTCGTTGCCAGCGGGTGTGCAGTTGTTCTCGATGCTCAGCGCCAATCCTGGCCTGTTGAAACTCGTCGCGGACATCATGGGCACGGCGCCCCGGCTCGCGCGCGTTCTGGCGAGGCGTTCGCGGCTGCTCGATGCTGTCATCGATCCGCGCGGGCTGGCGGAACAGCCCTCCGAGCGCGACGTCGACGAGGTGATTTCCGCTGAAATCAGCACTGCAGGCGACATGCAGGAGTTGCTGGACCGGGCCCGCGTGGTGGTGAGCGAGCAGTCGTTCCTCATCGGTGTGAGAGTGTTGTCGGGGACAATCAATGCCAGTCAGGCCGGTGGCGCCTATGCACGCCTTGCCGAACGCACGATCGGCGCGCTGCAGGACACTGTGCTGGAGGACTTGTCGCGGGCGCACGGACGTGTGCCTGGCGGCGAGGCCGTGGTCGTTGCGATGGGCAAACTCGGTGGGCGCGAGATGACGGCCTCATCCGATCTTGATCTCATCGTCATCTACGATTTCGATGACGATGCCATGCAGTCCGATGGCGCCAAGCCGCTGGCACCGAGCCTGTACTACTCGCGGTTCACTCAGCGTCTGATCACAGCGCTGTCGGCACCGACGGCCGAAGGAACGCTGTACGAGGTGGACATGAGGTTGCGGCCGTCCGGCCAGAAAGGGCCTGTCGCCACCCAGATCACCAGCTTCGTCGACTATCAGCAGCGCGAAGCCTGGACGTGGGAGCACATGGCCCTGACACGCGCGCGGGTGGTGAGTGGTCCCGATAACCTGCGCCGCCAGGTGGAAGATGCGATCGGCGCTACGCTGGTGCTGAAACGCGATCGCGAAAAGATTGCAACCGACGTGAGAGAGATGCGGGAGCGGATCGCGGCGGAGAAGGGGACCGGGAACATCTGGGACCTGAAACAGGTGCGCGGCGGGCTCGTCGACCTGGAGTTTATTGCCCAGCACCTGCAACTCGTGCATGCCGCCGCGGTGCCCTCGGTCCTCGATCAGAACACGACCCGGGCCTTCCAGAAACTCCACGGCGCGGGATGCCTCGCGGCAGCGGACGCCGAGGGGCTCGTCGCAGCGGCGCGGCTTCTTCACGATCTGACGCAGGTCCTGCGCCTGTGCCTCGATGGGCCGTTCGATCCTGAGAAGTCGCCCCGAGGCCTGAGGGAATTGGCGGCGCGGGCTGGTGATTGCCCGACGTTTGCAAGCCTGGAGACGAGGCTAAGGGAGACGCTCGCTGCAACGCACGCGCGGTTTGAACGGTTGATCGTCTGATTGCGTATTTTTTTCTCCTCCAGACCGACGGAAACCGCCCGCCTGCGCCGTTGACATCATCGACGGGGGATTGGCCCCGGCAGGATCACGGGAGGTTACGATGCGTGGGATGTGCCGGTTGTCTTTGGCGGCTCTGATCATGGTGGCGGGCGCAGTCCCAGCCAGTTCTCAGAACGCTGCATCCGGGTGGCGTGAAGGGGGGACGTTGAAGCGCCTCGACACCAACAATGATGGTGCGGTGTCGCTGGAGGAATATCTGAAGCGCAAGACCGAGCGCTTCGCCAAACTTGACGTGGATGCGGATGGGGTGCTGAGCGTGGCCGAAGTGGGGCGCTCGGTGAGAACCTATGCGCTGACCCGGCGCGAGCGGCTGCTGCGGAGCCTCGACGAGG
>CAZZPH010000425.1:0-2385 GCA_964655725.1 uncultured Hyphomicrobium sp. | reverse complement strand
CCAGATAGAGCGCATACCCGATAAGGCCGGCGGCGAGCAGGCTCAGCCACGGCAAAAGGCGCTCGGATAAATCGAGAAACCGCGTCGGATTGGCAAAACGCTGAGTGAGGCTCGGCCGTGGGGTGTTCGTCTCGGGCATGGGGCTGATCTAATGGCTCTGAGTGCGCGACGCAACGACAGAGCGCGACCGGGATCGTCGCTCTTCGACCGCCTATTGGGACTGGAACCGGATGGCCGCAGCCGCAGAAACGGGACCAATCACCATCGAGAACAACGAGATCGCGACAAGAATGAGGAAAGACGCCTCAAAACCACCCGGACCGCCCGTTGCCGCTGCCATAGCCGTGATGCCGAAAATGAGTGTAGGCACATAAAGCGGCAGGACCAGTAACGCCAGCAGTAGCCCCCCACGGCGGGCCCGGAGCGTCAGTGCGGCCCCGATGGCGCCTAAGAAACTCACGGCCGGCGTTCCCGCCAGCATGGTCGCCACCAGAACCGGATACGCGGCCAGTTCGAGATTGAGCAGAATGCCGAGGACCGGCGCCAGCAGTGCCAGTGGAATCCCGGTCGAGATCCAGTGGGCCAGGGATTTCGCCGCGGCGGCCAGCTCCAGCGGCAGATCACCGGTGGCCAGCACTTCGAGCGACCCATCCTCGTCGTCTGCCTCGAAGATCCGCGGCAGCGACAACAGCGCGGCCAGCAGCAGCGCGATCCACAAGACGCCGGGCGCGATGCGGGACAGGAGGTTGAGATCCGGCCCCAGACCCAGCGGCATCAAAGTCACCACGACCAGAAAGAACCCCAGGGCCGTTCCAACCGCGCCGCCGTCCCGCGCCTGCAGCAGCAAATCGCGCTTCAAAAGCGTCATGAAAGCGTTCATACCGCAGTCTCCCGCATCGCGCCGAGATCGACCCGCTGCTCTCGTGCAAGACCGAGCGGAATGTGCGTGGCCGCGATGACCAGACCGCCGCCGGCTGCATGGGCGTCGATCTGACGCGCCAGCATCTGCACCGACCCGGCGTCCAGCGAGACCGTCGGTTCATCGAGCAGCCAGAGCGGACGCGGCGTCACCAGCAACCGGGCCAGACACGCGCGCCGCTTTTGGCCCGCAGACAGGTATCCCGCCGGAACGCCCGCAAGCGATGTGAGCGCAAACGCTTCAAGTGCGGGCTCGATCGATGACTGGGTCACGGCACCGTTGCCCAGATAGCGCGCCCAGAACGCCAGGTTCTCCTCTACCGTCAGAGACGGCTTCAAGGCATTCAAATGACCGACGTAATGCGCCTCAGCCGCCAGATCCTTCTCCGGATCGCCGCCGTTGAGCGCAATAGAACCCGACACCGGGTTGATAAGGCCAGCGATGGTGCGGATCAGCGTCGTCTTGCCCGATCCGTTGGGACCGGTGAGCACCACCGGCGTGCCGCCCTCCACGCGCAAGGTCAAGCCGTCGATCACCCGGCGTGATCCGCGCTCGACGGCGAGGTGTTCGATCGCAAGCTGCAAGGCGTGGGGTCCGTTCGCGTCGGATGTCGGCATCGTGTTATGGCATTGCACTAAAGAGAGGCGGATTGCCGCAAAATCATCTGCCCGCGGTGGCTGGCCCTCGCCAAAGTGGGCCTATATAAAGGGCTTGCTCACGATTTCGCCAGTGCAAAACGTCCGGCCTCCCGCAGGGAACCGCGGCCGGACCGTAAAGATTGGCGAATGCGCTTTGGCGCCCGGCATGGACATGACTGACCACGCAACCGACGACATCGAGGAGACGACACTTTGAGCGCTGCTGTATTGGCCCCCATCTCCCTCGACAGCTTCAAGTGCCGCAAGACGCTGACCGTCGGCGACGCCACCTACGTTTACTATTCCCTGCCCGACGCCGAGAAAAACGGCCTGCCGGGTCTGTCCAAGCTACCCTTCTCGATGAAGGTGCTGATCGAAAATCTGTTGCGCTCCGAGGACGGCCGCACCGTCACCAAGTCCGACATCGAAGACGCCGTACGCTGGCTCGAAGACAAGGGGAAGGCCGGCAAGGAGATCGGGTTTCGTCCGGCGCGCGTTTTGATGCAGGATTTCACCGGCGTTCCCGCCGTGGTCGATCTCGCCGCCATGCGCGACGGCATGAAGCTCTTGAACGGCGATCCAAAAAAGATCAACCCGCTGGTGCCCGTCGATCTCGTCATCGACCACTCCGTCATCGTCGATGAGTTCGGCTCGCCGAAGTCGCTCGAACATAACGTTGCGCTGGAATACGGCCGCAACGCTGAGCGCTACACGTTTCTAAAATGGGGCCAGGGTGCATTCCAGAACTTCCGCGTGGTCCCACCGGGCACGGGCATCTGCCATCAGGTGAACCTGGAATATCTCTCGCAAGTCGTGTGGACCGCGGAG
>CAZZPH010000424.1:0-2387 GCA_964655725.1 uncultured Hyphomicrobium sp. | reverse complement strand
CCCAATTCAAGGGCGGGCGTGCGGTAAAGGAACGACCGGGCCGATCAGCAGACCGCAATGAGCGGTCAGCCCGCCCGGCAGCCATTGCCCTTCACCTGCGCAAACCGATCGGCGGGGGCGTTACTGACCCAAATCCTGGCCCCGAGTCCTGGCCCCACTCCTGGCCCGATTCCTGGCCCGATTCCTGGCCCGATTCCTGCGAAGAGGGATAATGCGCGTCCCCGGCTGGTGCAAAAGTTCCAGAATGGGATAGCGGTAAAGGCAAATAGACCGTTTGAGAGGACACCAATTTATGCCATGTTCACTCAATAGGTTAGGTCGCTTTTAAGAGCGGCGTGTTAGCTTTGTTACAGGGTCATCAGGGTGTATCGAGTATCATGACCGAACAGCACATGAGAGCGCGGGCGCGCTACGTCATAGGTCCCGATGGGTCACCGCTGACAGTCGCCGACCTGCCACCGAAAGACACGAAGCGTTGGGTCATCCGCCGCAAGGCCGAGGTCGTCGCTGCCGTTCGCGGCGGTCTCCTCAGCATCGAGGAAGCCTGCGATCGCTACAAACTGACGGTCGACGAGTTTCTGTCTTGGCAGCGCTCTATCGACAAACATGGGCTTCCGGGGCTGCGCGCCACGAAGATCCAGGACTATCGCCGCTGAAATCGCGGCGATTTCGAGCAAGTTTCACTTGAGCGCGTCGCTTCGATCCGTCGGGGCGGCGCGTATTGGTTTTGCCACACCGGTCAGCGGCGATTGGTCGAAGGGCTCTTCTGTACCGCCGGCTGAAGCGCGGGCTCCGCACTCCACCCGCCCGTGACAGGGGCCTCGCCGCAGCCTTCCTCGTTCGCCGCCCACCGGCGCACATCCTCTTCCAATCGCACCGCGTAGACTTCGGGCAGCCGGAAGTTCTGGACGTCGACACTGGGGCCATCCGCACCAGAACCGATCGCCACCCGCCAAGCGCGGATCGAGCGCGGATCGGTCACCTCTTTGTCGCGCGTATGAATGTCGATCAGCGCTCCGCCGCCCTTGGACGGGGGGGACGCCTCGGCATGATAGACATATGAGGGCTTGAGTGGTCCGTTCGCCCCGAACCAACAGGTCAGGATTCCGCGCGCGACGCGGGTATAGATTTCCGTCGGCACGCCAACGGGCTTGGGAGCACCGGCCACCGACGGCAAGGCAAGGCTCAGACCGACCGGGCTCACGCCTCCGCTGTCTGCAACAGGAGCGGGTTCGACGGAGGAGGTGGGCAGTGTGAGGGGCGTCAACCCACTGCCCGCACAACCGGAAAGACATTGAACGCAGAGCAATGACACCAGCAGGCGCTGCACAGCCCGTGGGCGGCCGTGCCGCTCCGGCCATCCCTGGCCGGCGGGTCGCAGTATTCTCTCAGGTTCAGGCTGTCGTGCCGTCACGCCGATGTCCTCTGCACCCCGTTAGTTTGGTTAGGACGAACGTCCGCAATAGGGCGATTCTGGTCGAGAGTTGGCACGAGATTGCGGCCTGGACAAGCCAAGCGGAACAAGCCAAGCGGACGGGCAGGCCAAGCGGGCGGGCAGGCCAAGCGGGCGGGCAGGCCGGGCGCACTCCGCCGCGTACCCGATCTCGACATTCACGAATGTGTGGATTTGCAGTCAGTAGGGCAAACGTTGGGCTGGGCCTGAGTTGCCGATGCGAGCAGGCAACGCCCGGCCCCGGCGGGGCGGGATGCTCGATAAACCCACCCCGGAGTTCAGGCCCCTCAGCGCAGGACGGCTGTTTCGCTGCGCTCGAGCCGGCGGCGGCTGCCCGCACGCTCGGCTTCGCCCGTCTCTCCGGACAGGGCACGGGTCAACTGCTCCAATGCGAGTTCCCGCTCTTCCTGGGCGGCTTCCAGCTTCGCCTTGAGCTCGTCCGTGGACGCCCTGAGCTTATCACGGCGGGCACTGGCAGACTTGGCAAAGGTCGAGTAGGCGAAGTGGGCGGGATCCTTGATGCCCGTGCGATCTTCCTCGGCCTGAATCTGGCGATCCAGATCGCCGGCAATGGTCTCGAAGTCGCGGATCATGCGCTCCAGATCATCGACCTTGCGGGCCTTGTCCTCAGCCTCGAACCGCTTGAGGCGCAGAGCTGTTTCGCGCGGCTTCATTGTTCGATACCCCTTACAAATTCGAACTTGCCCGACGGTTTACCCAAATTCCGTGCCAGCCGGCGGACCGTGAGCATTCTTTTGTCCGCCAGAGCGGACCACCCTGTGCACCCGCATCGATCGATGATCGGGATCTGAGGCCAGCCGATAGGGCGTCAACGTTACCAGTTACAGGTAGCATATGCCAATTAAGTTGCGGTAAAGCAACGGGATGGAAACGTTTGCTAAAGTTCTATCGCGCGTCCCGAAAAAAGCCGGAC
>CAZZPH010000423.1:0-2391 GCA_964655725.1 uncultured Hyphomicrobium sp. | reverse complement strand
ATTGCCACGATAAACCCGAACGACATGCAAGCAGCCAGAACGTTCAATCGCGTCGTCATACCCATGTTTGCCTCCCTTTGCCGGGCCTGACAAAGAACGGGCGGGATCGCTCCTCATTCCATTCTTTGTTTCCTGTCAGACCGTGTGAGATCTGACCGGAGCCCTGCCAACGCGGTACAGGGTTGCCGCGTGATGGCAACCGTAAGTCGCGACATCCGCCCGGTGCAAGGACATTCGATTTTGCGCCGCGATACACCGGCGATAACGGACGCATTCTGCTTCTGCGTTCGATCAGATCATACCTTGCAGCATTGTCACAGGATCGGCGCCGAAACCCTTTCAGACTTTGTCAGACCAGCGCGGGAACTGCATGAGAAATCGTCGTTTCCACGCATCGACGGTTGTGTCGATCCTCAGCGTGACATTTCGTGCGTGGTTCATCCGTCCCCCACTTGTGCACCGCGTCATCGCAATCATGTGAACAACCCCACAGAGCGTTCAAAGTCTGCGGCGTAGAAGGATTTCGCTTTCACCTGGTGCGACCAGATCGCTCAGTTCCGCCGCGCGCTCGAAGCCGTGACGCTGGTAGAATTTGAGCGCATCAGAATTAAAGAGCGACGTGCAGACCCAGACGTTAGGTTCTCGGTGGCGCTTTGCTTCCTGAGCGAGCCAAGTGAGAACCGATGAGCCCAGTTGGTTGCGTTGATAGTCCGGCAGGATACCCAGAAACTGCAGATAGGGTCCGCGCAGCCAGTTGAGCCTGATGCAGATCACCCCTGCCACCTCATGCCCGGCCATGATTGCATAACGCGGCGCGCCGCGTTCGTTTGCGCTGAGGTAGCGCGCCAGCGTGACTGAGGAGAACCCGAGGCGCGCCCACGGATCGATCGAGCAGAAAATCTCCGCCACACGCTCGGCTTCACCCGGCGGCAAACCCCGCAGGGCGATGCCCCCACGTCCGTCTGCGAATGTCTCCGTGTCGTAGCGCTCGACGTGAGATCCCTCGCTATTCATCATGAAATGCCTCCGGACGTGTCGTGGAGTTCGTCGGCACGGCAGCGCAGTAAAGGTCTAGCGCGGCGTGCCTTGGATCGGCTGGGGCGTCGTCTTGACGGGTGCACGTGTCAGAAAATCGTAGCGATCTGTGTCGCCTGGCTTCACGCTGTAACAGGTTGCGGAGATTTCAGGCGTTCCTTGGGCAAGCAAGTCACTGACTGTGACAAATTCATAGCCTTGTGCTCTGAGCCTTGGTATCGCCAGCGGCAGCGCCGAAGCTGTGTTGATCCCCCGGCCATTGGCATGTGCCAGCACGATCGAACCGGGCCGCACGCGGCTGACGATGCTGTCGGCAATCGCGCGCGCCGACATTGTGGGCGACGAATCTCCCGTCGACACATCCCACTGGATGGCAAGAAGGCCGCGGTCATTGACCGCCTTCATGGCTTCTGGATTGCACGCACCATAGGGAAACCGGAACAAACTCATACGATCGGCAATGGCCGCCATCGCCCCGGGCGTCTGCCGGACGCAAGACGCCGCCGCCAGCCGATCGCGCGCGGCTTCGTAGCTGCGCTGAGGCCCCTCGATCTCACTGGCCAGAGCAGCACCGCCCAGACGACGCAGGTTGCGGTGCGCCTCGGCATGATTGGCGATTTCAAACAGAGGGTCGGCTAAGAGCTGCTCGATGCGTGTTGCATGAGAGCGCATCCACTTCCCGCCGGTGAAGAATGTGACAGGGATCTTTTCCGCCCGCAGGTAATCGACAATCCCGGCATCATATCCGCTCACTTCTCCGGGCGACTCGCAGAAGTCAAACGTCAACGCGATGACCTTGCGGCCATTGCTGACTTTGACGCGGCGGATGGCGCCCCGCAGCTCGGCGGGAACAGGTGAATACGGAGAAAGTGCGCGCGTGGGCCCGGCCTGATCAAACCGCCGGTCGGGGCGCCTGATCGTTCGTTCGGAAGCCGCGCCTGCAAGCTCGTCCCGGCTCCAGCACTGGGTCAGGAGCGATGCCTCTTCGGCAGCGACCCGCCCCGCTGAAGCCGCGCTGGCTGCAAGCGTCATGATGAGCCACAGAAGACAGCGGCGCGACACGTGGTCCGGCATGTCTAGCGTCCCCGGAACACGGGCTTGCGCTTTTCCAGGAAGGCGCGCCGGCCCTCGGCGTAGTCCTCACTCTGCATACACGCCTCGACGAGAGCTTCCAAACGCGTCATGTCGGCGGCTCCAGGATTACGAGCGAACTCGTCGACAGCGGCTTTCGCCGCACCAACCGTGAGCGGCGCATTGGATGCGATGTCGGAGGCGAGCTGCCTCACAACCTCCTCAAGCTTCTCGGTCGTTGAAATAGAGTTCACCAGCCCCATGCGCAGCGCCTCGTCCGCAGTA
>CAZZPH010000422.1:0-2391 GCA_964655725.1 uncultured Hyphomicrobium sp. | reverse complement strand
CTACGCGCTCCCCTGGGGGCAGATGAGCTTCTGGGGCGTGACCGTCATCACCAACCTGTTCTCTGCGCTCGACAGCATCTGGAGCGGGCTTGGAACGGCGATCACGGAGTGGCTGTGGGGCGGTTATGCGGTGACAGGCGTCACGCTCAACCGCTTCTTCTCGCTGCACTATCTTCTTCCGTTCGTGATCTTAGGCCTCGTCATGCTGCACATCTGGGCTTTGCATGTCGCCGGCCAGAACAACCCGGCCGGGCTTGATATCAAGTCGAAGTCGGATTCGGTGCCGATGTATCCTTATGCCGTTGCCAAGGATGCCGTTGGTTTGTTCGCCTTCCTGATCATCTTCGCCTGGTTCGTGCTCTTCCTGCCGGACTATCTGGCCCACGCCGACAACTATGTGCCGGCTAACCCGCTTGTGACGCCGCCGCACATCGTGCCCGAATGGTACTTCCTGCCGTTCTACGCGATCCTGCGCGCGATCCCCTCCAAACTTGGGGGTGTGATCGCCATGTTCGCTTCGGTTCTGGTTCTGCTCTTCGTGCCCTGGCTCGACACCAGCCGCGTGCGTTCAGGCAAGTACCGGCCGCTCTTCAAGTGGTTCTTCTGGTTCTTCGTCTTCACTTGCGTCGCGCTGGGGTGGCTCGGGTCCAAGCCCGCAGAACAGCCCTATGTGTTCTGGGCACAGTTCTTCACCTTCGCCTATTTCGCGTTCTTCCTGCTCGTTCTGCCGATCCTCGGTCTCATCGAGACGCCGAAACCGCTGCCGAAGTCGATCTCGGAATCGGTGCTGGGCAAGGAGGGCGGCGCGGCTGCCATACCTGCTGGCGCTGCCGCGGCACCTGAAAAACGATGAGGGCTCGTATCATGACAACATCACGAATGAGCCGTGCCGCGGTTGCGTGTGCGATTGCGCTGGCGGCAGTTGGCACCGGGCAGACCGCCAATGCGGCGGGTGAGGCGATCGAGATCGCGCGTCAGAACTGGTCGTTCTCGGGCCTGCGCGGCCAGTACGACAAGGCCCAGCTCCAGCGCGGCTTCCAGATCTACAAGGATGTCTGCTCGAGCTGCCATGGCTTGGCTCGGGTGTCCTGGCGCAACCTCGTCGAGCCCGGCGGGCCGGAGTTCCCGGAGGAGGCCGTCAAGGCGCTGGCCGCGGACTGGCCGAACAAGATCACTGACGGGCCCAACGACGACGGCGAGATGTTTGAGCGCGCCCCCGGTCTGCCCGATCGCATTCTGGGCCCCTACAAGAACGAGAACGCAGCCCGTGCGGCCCAGAATGGCGCCTATCCGCTCGATCTGTCGCTCATCGCGCGAGCGCGCAACCCGGAATACACCGGCAGCGTGTTCGGCCATCCGACCCATATGCTGGGTGATATCCTGGGGGGCTACCAGGAAGGCGGAGTCGATTATCTCTACGCGCTTTTGACGGGCTACACCGATTTACCGGTGTTTGTGCGCACCCCTGAGGGCCGTCTCATTCCGCAGGGCAAAGGCGGCGCGACCGGTGGCGCAACTGAAAGCTGCGTCGCTGTCACCAAGTTCGACGACGGCAAGCCCGATGAATGTGTGCAGCTCGCTGACGGCATGTCCTACAACGCTGCGTTTGCCGGACACCAGATCGCGATGCCTGCCATTCTGGCGGACGGCGCGGTGTCCTACATCAAGGGACCGGATGGCAAGCCGCAGGTGCCCGAGACACTCGACCAGCACGCGCGTGACGTCGCAGCCTTCCTGGCCTGGGCGGCCGAGCCGCACCTCAACCAGCGCAAGGCGACGGGCTGGCAGGTGATGCTGTATCTGCTGATCACGACGCTGTTGCTGTACTTGAGCAAGAAGCGCATCTGGTCGCGCATCAAGCACTGACCCCGGGCATGCCGCTCGTAGCCGTGCTAGACATCCGATCCGGCTGCCGGCCTCCGGCAGCCGGTTTGCGTTTCAGTGCTGCGAATTGGGAGTGAGGGATGGCAAACACGGTGCTCGGGATCATGGGCGGTAGCGGGTTCTACAATCTGCCCGGCATTAGCGATCCGCATTGGAAGGCCGTGTCGTCGCCGTGGGGGGCGCCTTCCGACAGTGTTCTGTTTGCCGAGATCGATGGCCTGCCCGTTCGTTTTCTGCCACGTCACGGGCGAGGCCATCGCGTCCCACCGTCGGCGATCAATTACCGCGCCAACATCGATTGCCTGAAACGGGCCGGCGTCACAGACCTCATATCCATTTCCGCCTGTGGCTCCCTGAAAGAGGCCTACCCGCCGGGGCATTTCGTCATCGTCGATCAATTCATCGACCGCACCTTCGCACGCGAGAAATCATTTTTCGGAACGGGACTGGTGGCGCACGTGTCAGTTGCCGATCCCGTCTCTCCGCTGTTGGCACAGGCCTGCTATG
>CAZZPH010000421.1:0-2407 GCA_964655725.1 uncultured Hyphomicrobium sp. | reverse complement strand
ATCCACCCTATGGCACTTAAGCCCCCGAACCGGGCCGCCCGATCGCGTTTTCCCGGTATTTCCGGCGCTGCCGTAGCTCAGTGGTAGAGCACCTCATTGGTAATGAGGAGGTCCTCAGTTCAATCCTGAGCGGCAGCACCAGCAAAAGGCCGACGACGCAACCGAACCACTCGCGTTCTGCCGCAAATTGCGGCTACCGCGGTCAGTCCTGGCTGGTGAGTGTCAGATACATCAAAGCCAGATACACGCCCGGCACCACGAGCAGCACAATGGCCTGGACGATGGGCGGGGCTTCGCAGTTCGTCACAAACATCTGGTAGGCGGTGTATGCGACCCCGGCGACGACCACGACCAGCCCGATGTACCAAGGCATAAGGCGATTTCGCCTGGCGCCAGCCATGATTAGTATCCTCTCAGTTTGACGCGGACCGAAGCAACGCGCGAAAGCAACTCGTTACCGCTAGCACTTTCCTTTCTGCTCCGTTTGAGATGAATCAATCGAGCGAGTGCACGCGGACGAAACGGGTGTCACTCGGTGGTTTTTCCATCGAAATGTTCTTCCACCGCATCGGCCTTCGTGGCGTGGACGACGCCATCGCGATGCTCCGGCGGGGCGTACAACGTATACAGCCGCAAGGGCTCATCCCCGTTGCTTACGATGTTGTGCCGTGCGCCTGCGGGCACAACGATCCCGTCATCGCCTTTGATCGCGGTCTTGACGCCGTCGATCCAGACTTCGCCACTGCCCGTCTCAACGCGAAAAAACTGATCGCGGTCCTCGTGAACCTCTTCCCCAATGTCGTCACCGGGTTGGATGGACATCAGAACGAGTTGAATATTCTTGCCCGTGTACAGCACGCGGCGAAAGTCCGAGTTCTCTTCCGTCAGCTTTTCGATATCGGCGACAAAACCTTTCATCTGTTCAGCCTTTCCAATCCGTTTCACGGCGTTCAACTGTATTCCGTATGAAGGCGCCGGGTGGAGGCAACACTCGAAAACGTTATCGTCTGCTTAGCTCGTTTCTCTCCGGTTTAATTGAGTTGGATCAATCGATCGAATGCAAAAGGCGAGAACGGCCGGAACATCGTCACTCTAGGGCTTCATCCCCGGTGCCTTCCCGAACATCAATCGTGCTGCCACCGGCAGAAACAACGCGATCAGGACGAAGCGCACGATATGATGCGCACCGACAAAAGCGGGGTCGAGTCCGATCAGGAAGGCGAGGATGATCATCGCTTCCAATCCGCCCGGCGCAAAGGCCAGCAGAACCTTGCCCAGCGATTCATCCGCGATCCAGGCAGCGACAAAGGAAAACAGCAACCAGACTGCGACGGCTACGACAAATGCGCCCAGCGAATGCACGAACAGATTGCGCGCGAGGGCGAGGCTGGTGCCGGCAAAGCGCGCGCCGATGAAAGCGCCGAGCAGGACGAAACAGGGCACGAGCACATAAAGCGGCACGAGCGAGGTCACGTAGCCCGTACCGTGCAGCACGGCGCTCACCAGCATTGCGCCGACAAGCAGCCCGCCCGGAACGCCCAGGCGCTCGGCGAGCAAGCCGCCGGCGATGCCGCCCCCTGCCATCAAGGCCAGTTCCCACAGGGGGCCGATGTCGTAAGAGGGTGTGAGGACCGTGGCGCCTTCGGGAGCGGCCAGCCCCATCGCCACGAGTATTCCGGGGAGGGCTGCAATCAGCACGAAGACGCGCACCGACTGGACAAAGACGACCTTGCGCACGTCCACGCCCGCCTCGGCAGCCGTGGCGATGACGGCTGACATGGCGCCGAGCGCACTCGCGAAGACGGACACCCGCCGGTCCCAGCCGGCCCAGGCGAGATACAGCATGATCGCGCCCATTGAGGCGGGGATGGACAATACAAGAAAGAACATCGTGAGCGGCCAGGTGTGCAGGCCCGCGATGGTCTGCGGCGTAACGGCGGCACCCATGGAAATGCCGAGCACAATAAAGACGACGCGGCGCAGCCCGTCGGGAATGTCCGCGGGAAAGCCTGCGAGCGCCAGCACGCTTACCGCAACGAGCGCACCGGACAGCCACGCGGCCGGCAGGCCCGCGAGCGTAAACAGCGCACCGCCGAGCACGGCGACACCGATCGTCACGGCAGCGTTGAGGGGGAGAATGCGGACGAGACGGGATTTCATGTGGATGCAGAGAGGCGAGGCAATGTTCCCTCCCCCGCTCGGGCGGAGAGAGGGAATGCGTGAGCACGCAACCTCTATCGCGTGAGCCAACCGGTCAAGCGTTCGACCGCATGGCTGAGGCTCTCGGGACTGCGCGCGAAGCATAGCCGCATGTAGTTTTCGGCGCCGGGGCCGAAGGCGGTGCCGGGTGCCAAGCCGATATTCGCCTCGTCGATCAGACGGAAGACAAGCGCGCCTGAGTCGGGCT
>CAZZPH010000420.1:0-2421 GCA_964655725.1 uncultured Hyphomicrobium sp. | reverse complement strand
CGTCATGATCGCGCGGGCCGCATCCTCAAAGCGATCGGCCGCCGCCTCTGCCGCCATACCAGCGAGCAAATGCTGGAAGCGTGTTGCATCGAGTGGTTCACCGATAACCCCGGTCGACGCAATGAAGACGTCTTTGCCCTCACAGCCTGCGGCCTCGGCCGCAGCCTTGGCCGTCGCCTCGACCGCCTGCTCGCCGCGCATGCCTGTGAACGCATTTGCGTTGCCGGAGTTGACGACAAGGATGCGTGCCGCGCCGTGCTTGAGATTGCGCCGGCACCACAACACCGGCGCAGACGCAGTTCTAGAGGTCGTGAGCACTCCGGCAACTTTCGTTCCCTCATCCATCACGGCCACCAACAGATCGGTTCTCTTCTTGTAGCGGATGCCTGCCTCGGCGGTCGCGAAGCGCACACCCTCGATCGGGGAAAGCGGCACCAGGTGGTGCGGAGCGAATGGCGAAACTTTGGACCCGTGACCCATGACAGACCTGCAATTCCTGAGGAGCGTTATGAAAGCAATCAGGCCGCTTCGGATCAAGCGGCCTGATCATGACATCGTTACGAATGGTGCGGTGCAGAAGTTCCTAAGGCGCCCCGCTGCCTCCTCCTGCCGCATCCTTCATCTGCTTTTCCATGGCTGCCTGGGCTTCCGCCTGGCGCTTGGCCTCTTCCTCGGCCATTTTTTTGATCTCGGGGTCAAGATAGTCGATCTTCGCCTTCCCGCGCAGCTCAGCAGCGATGTTCTGCGCTTTGGACTGCACCATCGAGCCGATCAGGCGATCCTTGACCTCGTCGAAGGACGGCGGCGGCTTCTGGCGACGGTCTTCCAGCTTAATCACGTGCCAGCCGTACTGGCTCTGGATGGGACGCGATACTTCACCCGTCTTGAGGGCAAAAGCTGCTTCTTCGAACTGCGGAACCATCTGACCGCGGCCGAAGTAACCGAGCATGCCGCCCTGCTCTTTGGAACCGCCGTCTCCTGAGTTCTCCTTTGCGAGCGTCGCGAAATCCTCACCAGCTTTCGCGCGTTCAGCGAGCTTGCCCGCCTCCTCCTCGCTGGCCACCAGGATATGCCGCGCCTGGACCTCTTCCTCTGCCTTCAGGCCCTTGACCTTGTCTTCGTAGATGCCGCGCGCCGCTTCAATGCCGATGCTCGCCTTGACCGACTTCTCGAAATAAGCGTCCCGCAATGCGCGCTGGCGCCAGTAGCTGAGGCGGCGTTCAAAATCCGCGCCTGTACCCAGGCTTTCCTTGTCTGCGGCCTCCGCAAACAACTGGTTCTCGATCATATACTCGACGAGAACGCGGCGGCGCGTTGCCGGTGGCAGATTGCCAAGTTCGGAGCCGATCTCAGCTTCGGCGAGCACCAGATCCGCTTCCGAGATATTGTGTCCGTTCACCGTCGCGACGACTTTGTCCTCGGCAAAAGCTGGCAAAGCCAGCGTTGCCGCGAGCAAGAAGCCAGACAGCACTGCAGTGCGCGTTCGAAGGTTCGAAGGGGAGTTCACGATTTTTCGTCCTTTGTTGCTGCGACGATGAGGCAGGGCCCGACGTCTTGCGTCATTCAAGTTTGAAATTGTCCGACTGAGTTCGTGGTCTGCATGGGGCCGATCGGCCTGGGCGGCACCCGCCGTTCTCCGCCCGGTTCGATTAGCGCCGAGCTGATTGGCTGCCAAGCCAGGATTTGCCGCTGGGCTCGGCAGCGCCTCAGGCGCGCGGCTGGTCGACTTCCCAAGGCCCACCCCACGATCCAGGTGGGACCCCAAGACTCGTTGACAATACAGGGGGCGGCTCCTTATGTCACCGCGTGTGATCCCTGGAGCCGACGCAGGCCGCCTCCGGCGAATGGTTCTCGAGCGAATTTCCCTCAGGTTTTCAGCTCGTCAGCTCGTCGTCCGGTGCGGGCCGAGGAGCCTGCGCCCATTGCTGTTCAACGAGCCCAAGCTCTTGATTTAAGGACCCTATTCCCATGCTGTCAATCAACGCGCTGGCCGCGAAGATTTTCGGGACGTCCAATGAGCGCAAAGTGAAGGGCTATCGCGCCAGGGTGGACGCGATCAATGCTCTGGAGCCGGAGATCGCCCTGTTGTCCGATGAGGACCTGCGCGCACGGACGGCTGCATTCCGCGCCCAGCTCGAAGGGGGCACACCACTCGACGACCTTTTGATCCCGGCCTTCGCGACGGTGCGCGAGGCCGCCAAGCGGGCGCTCGGTCAACGTCATTTCGACGTTCAGCTCATTGGCGGCATGGTCCTGCACGACGGCAATATTGCTGAAATGAAAACCGGCGAAGGCAAGACGCTCGTCGCGACCCTGCCGGTGTATCTCAACGCCCTGACAGGGAAAGGCGTTCACGTCGTGACCGTGAACGACTATCTCGCCCGCCGCGACGCGGAGTGGATGGGTCAGGTCTATCGCTTC
>CAZZPH010000419.1:0-2431 GCA_964655725.1 uncultured Hyphomicrobium sp. | reverse complement strand
GTCGTCCAGGAAGGCAGCCGGCGCGACACATTGCGGGTCGGAACGAGCACGCGCGTTGTCAAGGGAAGCGGGACGCTGGAAGTTGCGATGGCGCTCGATAATTCGGGCTCCATGGCAGGTTCCAAGATCGACGCGCTGAAGCAAGCAGCCAACGACCTTGTTGGAATCGTTTTCGCAGGAACGCAAAACAACGATGATGTGCGTGTCGGTCTGGTCCCGTTTGCGTCGAGCGTCAATATCGGCCCCGCACGCTTAGACCAGGGATGGATCTACCAGGGTGCCGAATCAGGGCTCCGCTTCCCGCTGTTCACAGGCAACAGTTCGCGCTTCGATATTCTCAGTCAAATGAACCGGTCCTGGCAGGGTTGCGTGGAGGCTCGTCCCGCTCCGTACGATACCTTGGACACTCCGTCCGACGATAGTGATCCCGATACGATGTTCGCGCCGATGTTTGCGCCTGACGAGCCCGACGACGAGAACGCGACAAACGCGGGCTACTCGGCCTCGGGTGGCGATTCCAGTGGCTATCCGAACAACTACATCAGCGACTTTGGGGGTTCGTGCCCAGCCCCCGCGCAGCAGTGTGTGCGCTATCGCACGGTCGGCGGCGTGACGACATGCCGAACGTGGGGCCCGGTTCCGATCGGTGTCGTCGAGGCCCAGAATCGAAGCTGCAAATACCAGAACGCCACCCCTGGAACACACCAGGGCTCCGCAACGGGTCCCAACTCCGGCTGCACCACAACGCCTGTCGTCGAGTTGACGTCCAATCGCCAGTCGATTGAAACCGCGATTCAGAACATGGTCGCGAGCGGCAATACCAATATTTCGGAGGGTGCGATGTGGGCTTGGCGCGTTCTTTCGCCTGGCGCGCCCTTCATGGAAGGCCGACCCTATTCGGATGATCAGAACCGCAAAGTGCTGATCGTCATGACCGACGGCGATAATTTTCTGCAATCGAAGACGCAGCATAATCGATCGATCTACGCCGCTTATGGATTTGGCGGGCAGAGCAGATTGGGAACGACGTACACCCAGAACGGTTACTTCAACCTGTTGAATCAGAAGACGCTGACAGCGTGCTCGAACGCTAAGGCCGAGGGCGTCGCGGTCTATACTGTGGCTTTCGGCACCAGCATTTCTTCGACCGGGCTCTCTCTTCTTAGGCAATGCGCCACGACACCTGAGCGCGCCTACATCGCAACCGACGAGACGGCCCTCATCCAAGCCTTCCAATCGATCGGGCGCGAGATCGCCAAACTGCGCGTCAGCAGCTGAAGCTCAGCAGCGCGAACACTGTGCGTTGTTCACAGTTTCGGACCCGGTTGCCTGTCGCATGCCGCTCGACTCGCGCGTGGTCAGGCAGCGCCGCCCCAAGTGCCTGTTAGTCCTGACCCAATTCTTAGTCATTGGTTTTGCTGTGCAGGTAAACTCGTTTCAAGAGGGCCGGAACATCGTGGGGGCAACCTGTGGACAGGATCGTCAAATGCCACAGCCGGGCCGCCGGTCAGGTGGAATAGCGCGCTGAATTCCGACACAACTGCATCCCACCGGGCGCGTGTACCGTTCGATGCCGAGGCGCTCACGTTTTGCGTCCGCGAGTAATGGTCCCCTTGTTCTTCAGGTCGCCCGGGGCCGGAGTGAAGTGCCGTTCTGCGTTCCTAGTCGTCGCGTTTGTCGCGTCTCGTTCGCGTTCACACCATTCAAATTTGCGCGTTGTACAAGGGAACGCTCTCGCCCGACAGGCGGAGCGCGTCAGTGATATGTTGATGAGGTCTCGGCCGTCTCGAGCATACCCATGCCTGCAAGCGCTTCTGCTTGGGTGCATGCTCGTGGTCTTGGGTCCACTGAGCGGTGCCGATGCTCAGCAGATGCGACCGGATCTGAGCGGTCTTCATGATCCCGTGCATCGCTCCGAGATCGTGCTCACGCCAGCCGATGGACAGATCACGCGCAAAATCACCATAGGACTGGACAAGTCGGTGCTGGTCGATGCTCCCGAGGATCTCCAGAACGTTCTGGTGTCCAATCCCGAAGTTGTCGACGCCGTCGTGCAGACGTCGCGTCAGGTCTATCTGATCGCCAAGACAGTGGGCGAAGCGAACGCCTTCCTGATCGCGCCGGACGGGCGCAGGCTGGCCCTTCTTGAAATCACGGTCGCCCGCGATTTGACGGCGCTCAACGAGAGTCTGCAACGGCTGTTGCCGGGCTCGCGCATCAGTGCCGAGATGGTGGGCGACTCGGTTGTTCTGGCTGGTTCGGTGGCGAATTCGGTCGATGCCAACAGGGCTGCGGAGCTGGCGTCTCGTGTCGTCAAGTCAAAGGACAAGGTCGTCAATATGCTCGCGGCGGACGCCAAGGAGCAGGTGCTGTTGAAAGTCCAGGTCGCGGAGATGCACCGGGACGGGATGCGGCGCATCGGCGTCGATCT
>CAZZPH010000418.1:0-2439 GCA_964655725.1 uncultured Hyphomicrobium sp. | reverse complement strand
CACGACCGTACTCACCATAGAACACGGTGGAGCCCCACGAGTTCAGCTTCGCGCGGATACCAGCCTTCAAGTAGAGCTGGTTGGTATCTTTGAAGCCATCGGGATCTTCCATGCCCCAGTGCACGCTGCCGAACAGACCTGTCGGCTCGTGAAGGACCGCAAAGTTGACCTGGAACAGCGTCGAGTCGGTGATCGTTACGATACGCGGACCCTGGTTGTCCTGGTAGGAGATACCCAGTGCGGTCTTGAAGTCACCGAACGAGCCGTTGTGGCGCAGTGCGACGTCCCAGAAGTCATCCGCGCCCCATGATGTGGAGACCATGAAACCTGCGAACGTCGGGGAATCGTAGCGTACCGAGTTGGTGCGGTCGCCGCCGCAGTCGGCGAAGATGCCCACGCCCACCGTGTAGCACGTCGCAACATCGCCCCAACGGGCCGCCGCGCGGTTACCCGTGCCCTCGGGCACGAGCTGGAAGTTCTGGCCGTCGAAGATAACGAGGTTGGCAGCGAAGATGCTGCCAGCGCCAGAAAGATCGACCCAGGTGTCGTCCGAAGCGTGGCTCTGTCTGCCAACAGAGACGCGGCCCAGCTGCTCGCTCTTCAGCCACCAATAAGAGTTCAGAACGCCTGGAGCGCCTTCGCCGGCGCTTGCGTTGAAGGCGTCCTGCTGGAAGCCGTTGGCGCGCGTGACGTCGAAGCGCAGGCTGAAACCGGCCGAATGGTTGGCGTCGATCTTGGCGCTGCCGTCGAAGTGGAGGCGGGTGCCTAGGTCGTTCAAGCTCGAACCGACATAGAAGTCGTTATCGATGCTGTCGTCCCAGCCCATGATCTGCTCGGTGACCCAGCCAGAAATCGTCAGCGAGACCTTGCGGTTGCCTTTGCGGGCCGTCGTTGCCTCGAGCTCTGCGATGCGCTCTTCGAGGTCCGCACAGCAGTTACCGCCCAAGTCGGCCGCCTGCGCGGCCGTGACGTTTGCGGCCCCGAAGGCCAGTGCCGCGGCGGCGACAGCCAACCCCCGGCTGTGCCTTGTCAGTGACGTGTTTCCCATCTTAATTCCCCAGTTCTGTTGTCGAGAATTTGTCTGTTTTTACCCAGAACTCCACCCTTGAACGTGTCGTGTGCGGTTCCCTCTCTTGGTCCCCAATTCGGACGCACCCCGCGGCGCGGCATCCTGGATGTCCAGTGCCACAGGTCGGTGCGCTGCCAAGAATAGGAGCAAGGCCCGTGCCAATATGCGCGGATTCGTTACGAGCCCCATAGGTCCTGTTCACGTCCGGGGCATCGTCGTGTGTTAACGTGCTGTAATATGGCATGTTTCGTTTTTGCCGGGATCACCTGCGAACATTGTTTTCCAGGCAATGTTGCCTGTTGGCAACATCTGAAATCAGCCAAAACCCGCCTAAAGTCGAATAATGCCCGATAGGAGGCGTTGCGCGGGCACTTCCGCAACACACACCCGCAACACCTGCTGCGACAGCGCCCCCAAAGGGGGTTCCCTGTGCACTAACAGTGGCTTACGTGAGTTTTGGCTATCTGGCCTGTTCCGCCTGCCCAGGCCCACCGTGATGGGGGTCTGGCACCGTGATCGGGGTCATGCGACCGGGGCCAGCCACCGGGCCACGATGAGCGCGGATGAGCCGAGCCAGCCGGGCCCGATGCCCGACCCCTCAATGGCCCGCGCCAGACCCCACGGATGCCAAATCCTGCGGATGCCTCGCATCCCGGTGGATCAAGCTGCCGAGACCGTCAGTATCGCCATGATCACGCAGATTGCGACGAACTGGGCCGCCACCCGGAAGCGCATGAAGCTCTGGCTGGCGTTCTGGGTTCGCCCGGCCAGATGGTTCCACAGGCCAAGCAGAAGGCCGAGGGCAATCGCGCCGGCCAGAAGGATGCCGGCATAGGGTGCCAGTCCCTGCGCCATCTCCCAAGGGCTTTGGGCCAGCGCAGCGGCCGCGCGTTCCTGGATCTGATCGAAGCCCAGGTAGAGCGCGATCGCGGCGAAGACGGCGATGAGGCCCGTCATGCTGTAGGCGAGCACATAGCGCACGTTGTGCCCCACCACGCCGCCGCGGGCAGCGTCTTCAGAAATGACGATCGGATGGTGTTCATCGAAGGATGTGGCCATGGCAGAGGTTCCTTTTGAACGGGCCAGTGTTCACGCGCAGGGTTCAGGAACGGCGCGCGGGGCATGGGCGGAATTGAGACGGCCGCGCGCGATCCGGCGAACGATGTCGTGCGGCCGGTCAAGTCGTGCATTTGGTCTTGTCTCGCTGTGCCTTATGTAGGTGCGACTTTCATTTTTTCGATCCCGGCGCGTGTCACGGTTTTGCGATCGGACGCCGTTGGGACGGGGTGGGCCAATCACGCCGTCAGGGAACGAGGCGGCGATCCCTGGTCCAGCCTTCGCGTCTGCGACCGGCTTGCGGCGGCCTGCCA
>CAZZPH010000417.1:0-2455 GCA_964655725.1 uncultured Hyphomicrobium sp. | reverse complement strand
TCATGGAGCCCACCGGTTCCGCGGCCAGCACGAACTGCCCAGGCTGAACGTCAATTTGCGATAAGCCTGCCAGGAGCACATGATACCCGCCTCCTGCATTTATAATCAACAGTTTGCCGTAGCTGCGAAAATCACCAGCGTAGACGACCCAGCCGTCACACGGCGCCGTGACCTGGGCGCCCGATCGCGTTTCGAGAACGATACCTTTGGAATTGGAGCCGTACTGTGTCCGTTCGCCGAAGGACAGGACGCGGCGCCCCTGGACCGGGGTGGGAAGCTTCGCCTTGGCAAGGTGAAAGGGGATGGCGGGAGCGATTCGGCCTGCGCTGCCCGGCATGAGCGAGGACCCCGCAGGTGTCAGCTCGACGACTTGGCGCGAGGGTGTGCCGCCGGACGCTGCCGGCAGGTCTTCGGGCGCAGGAGTGCCGGCCGCCGTCTGTGGTGATGTCACGGCCAGGGTCGCCTTCGGCGACGCATCGGCGTCGGCCGTTCCAGCCAGTTCGGTTTCCTGGTCCCGAAGGCGCGCATCGTAGGCGTCGAGGCCGGTATTCTCGGCAACGGCGCGGCCGAGCTTGGCGATGAGGTCATCGAGATCGGTGACGTTGCGCGAAATCTCGGCCGCCGCCTCGCGTACGCTTTTCAGTTCATCTTGGCGCTCTGTGATGGACTGGCGCTTGTTCTCCATGAGCCCGGCAAGGCGAGTCTTCAGATCGTTGAGGCGGATATTCTCCGTACGCAGCTTCTCGCCCTCGGTCCGGATGTCGTCCATAAGGCGCATCAGGTCGCTCAATGTGTCGGCAAGTTGCAGTGCCTGCGTGCGCATTCCGGGAAAGGCCGACGCCAGCAGCATCGCGCTGCGGACCATTTCCAGGGCATCTTCGCGTTTTGTAACGATGACCGGTGGGGGATTGCGCCCCATACGCTGTAAAGCAGCAAGAAGCTTGGCGATCTGGTCGTGGCGTTGCTCCAGCGAGCCGCGCACAAGCTTCTCCTTGGCGTCAAGCTCGCCCATGCGATTTTCGATCTGCGTAAGTTTACCTTCGCTCGACTGGATCTGCGCGGCGGTTTCAAGGAGCCGGGTGTTGATCTCCTCGCGCTCCTTGGTGAGCTTGGCGACGTCTTCCTCAATTTCGCCGGCCCGTTCGAGGGTCGACTTCAATTCCCCGCGGCGCACTTCGAGCGCCTCACGGACCTGATCGGCCGTCGGTGCCTCCTGGGCGTGCGCGGGTTCCAGCCATGTGGCGGCAAGCACCATCAGTACGGCTGCGTGGCCGGCCGTCGTCTTGGCACCAAAGTTCAGGTTCAAGTCGCCAGCTCCATCGGCTCGTCCTCGGTTTCGTGTCTCATCGGCTTCTCAAGCAGCGGTGGCCTCAAAACGCGACCATTTCACGGCCGTCCCCTGGCCCGCCAGCCCTGGCCCGCCGGTGCAGGCCCCTGCCGGGGTCACAGACCTCACCCCAGGCTAAGGTCCCACTGGCTCACTGCCCGGGAGCTGTCGGGATCGTTGCCAGCGGCGGGCGCCTGTGCCAAGAGGCCGTGATCTGCACAAGGCCCCAATGGCGTTTGCGCTGAGGTGTCTGTCAACCTATCCTGCTGTCCGACCACTTCGGCAGGATTGACCGTCCTGATTATTGAACACACCAGCCATCTTGGCTCCTGAGACTGCGTCGCCGGGCCCTTCTCCTGAGGTGAATCGCATCATGCAAAGCTTACTTTATCATGCAACAACGGCTGCTGTCGTCGCCGTGTTCCTCGTCTTGTGCGCAGGATTGTGGGCCATGTCCCGTGGCACCTCACCAAATCTCAGCCAAAAGCTCATGCGCTGGCGCGTGGGCCTGCAGTTCGCCGCCATAGTCGTGATCATGGCGTTCACGCTTCTTGCGAAGTATCAGGCGAGTTGAGGCAACGTGCGGCGGGCGGCTCATTGGCTGTTGCGGGGCGCGCAATTATGAGGGACCCACGGCGTGGTCAAGCTCAATAAGATTTACACCAAAACGGGCGACGATGGCTCGACGGGCCTGGGAACCGGCGAGCGTGTCCCGAAAGATGCCGCACGCATCGAGGCTTATGGCACGGTCGACGAAGCCAACGCAGCCCTTGGCGTCGCCCGGCTGCATGTTGCGGGGGACTGGCCCGGTCTGGATGCCAAGTTGATGCGCATCCAGAACGACCTCTTCGATCTGGGCGCGGACCTATGCGTTCCCGACCGTGGAGAAGAATTGCCCTATGAGCCCTTGCGGATGAGCGAGGCCCAGGTCGAGCGGTTGGAATCGGAAATCGACGAACTGAACGCTGAGCTCAAACCGCTGAAATCATTCGTGCTGCCAGGGGGGTCATCGGCGGCAGCTCCAGGTCGGCGCCGTCGGCCAAGGGGGCCGCCGCCCGGGCCAGCAGCAGCCCCCGCCGCCCCTCGGCGGCGTGGTGCTCGACGCGGTCGCGCAGCGCCCCCCCGTAG
>CAZZPH010000416.1:0-2457 GCA_964655725.1 uncultured Hyphomicrobium sp. | reverse complement strand
GAACCCCGCCCGCTCCCGCTGATCGCTCGCGCTTGACCAGCACCAGATCGAATTTTCCGCGCCTGTGACCCTGCAGAAGATTGAGCGTCAGATCGCAGGTGACCTCGAGCGCCACGGAGGGATACGCCTGCACGAAGCGCGCAAGAATGCCGGGCAGGTGCTGGGTTGCGAAGTCCTCCGGCGTGCCGAGACGCACGACGCCGTGGATCAGGGGCTCGCGCGCCATCGACACCACCTCGTCGTTGAGATCGAGAATGCGTTCGGCATAGCCGAGCACGGCCTCGCCCTCGACCGTCAACCGCACCGCGCGCGGCGTGCGCTCCAGAAGCCGGTGTCCAAGGGCGTCCTCCAGCCGCTTGATCTGGAGCGACACCGTCGACTGCTGCCGCATCAGCCGCTCCGCAGCGCGCGTGAAATTGCGCTCGCGGGCAATGACGGTGAATGTACGCAGAAGATCGATATCGAGATTGACGAGAGCTTTGGACATGTCCGGGCCTATCATTTCGAATATTGATGGTAAGAACATCAATTATCAATTTTAAAGAACCCGCGTCATCCCCTAACGACACACGCCGCAATTGTACAGCGCGGCACAGCCCTCGTCGTACGACGGCGCGCTCCTCACTCATACGAACGGGAGACCCCCACATGGCCTCGGCACTCGACCTGGCCGTCGCAAACCTTGCCTCACCCATGGTCCTGTTCTTTGTGCTGGGGCTGCTGGCGACGCTCGCGCGCTCCGATCTGTCGATCCCGGAGGCGATCGCCAAGGCAATGTCGCTCTATCTGATGATGGCGATCGGTTTCAAAGGCGGTGCTGGCGTTGCCGCACATGGCCTGGATTCGACACTCGCCCTGGCCGTCATCGCCGGTGTCGTCCTCAGTGCCACCATTCCGCTCATCGCCTTCCGACTCCTGATGTGGACGAGCAATCTGCCGCGCGCCGATGCGGCTGCGGTCGCGGCCCACTACGGCTCGATCTCCATCGTCACCTTCCTGCCCGCCACACAGGCCCTGGACATGAGCGGTATCGCCTTCGACGGCTACATGGTTGCGGTCGCGGCCGCCATGGAGACCCCCGCCATCATCGCAGCTCTGTGGCTTGCGCGCACGGGCGGAGCGCGCATGGACGCGACGACCCTTCGTGAGGTGATGCTCAACGGATCAATCGTGATGCTCGTTGGCTCCTTCCTCATTGGCATTGCGACGGGCGCCGACGGGATGAAGGCGATCTCGCCCTTCATCGTCGATCCATTCAAGGGTATCCTGTGCCTGTTCCTGCTCGACATGGGCATCATCGCCGGCCGGGGCCTGCGCGAGGGCCGCAAGCACCTCACCCTTCCTGTGGTTCTGTTCGGTCTCTACATGCCGCTGATCGGCGCGGCACTGGGCGCGCTTGCCTCGTGGCTTATCGGGTTGTCGATGGGAAGTGCGGCCCTGATGATCACTCTGTCAGCAAGCGCGTCCTATATCGCGGTGCCGGCAGCGTTGCGTCTGGCACTGCCGGAGGCGCGCCCGGCGATCTACCTGCCGCTCTCGCTCGGCGTCACCTTCCCCTTCAACCTGACGCTCGGCATTCCGCTCTACCTTGCTCTCGCCGCCGCTCTCACCTGAGGACACAGCGATGAAGACACATTTGAAGAAGCGCATCGACATCATGGTCGAGGCCCCGTTGATGCAGCGGGTTCTGACGCTGCTCGATCAGCAGGGCGTCGGCGGCTATACGGTGCTGCCGGTGCTCGCCGGGCGCGGCAAGGACGGGGCTTGGCACCGCGACGGCGTCGTCGGCCGCGCGGGCGCGCTCGTCATGATCTTCTGCATCCTGGATGAAAGCCGCGTGGACGAGATCCTCGACCCGCTGTTCTCGCTCGTGTCACGCCAGATCGGCATCGTCACCGTCTCCGACGTCCAGGTGATCCGCCCCGAGCATTTCTGAGCGGGCGTATTTGGCAGATGAGGTTCTAAGCGGGACCTTCTGAGCCGGCGCAGCAACTGGGCTGGCTGGAATGCGACGCTGAGGTGAGTGTTGCGCGGAGGAAGGGGACGTCGGCCACTCGATCAAATCGGCCTGCTAACTGGGCTGGTGCTGCGACGGCCTCACCACCAGAAGCGGACGGCGAACCCCGGCGACCAACGACAAGTGCGGCATGACCGGGCCCGCTATCCCGCGCCCGCCGTTATAATAAACCGACCTTCGGGCGCGCGACGCGATGGGCCATGAGCGGAAATCGCGACGTTGCCATTGCGCAACTTACTAATCGCGCTATGATCGTCAGACTTCGGCTGGACCGAACTACTTCGTGGATCATTATCTTACTGACGGCTGACCTGTCGGTGGTTTAGCAGTGGTCGATGGCCACTTAGCCAGGTCCAAGATGCCGAAGAGCGGTTGGAGCCCTGGGGACCAGATGCAGGCCCTATCTAAAACGGTCGCAGCAGCGAACACGCCAAGTCTCA
>CAZZPH010000415.1:0-2517 GCA_964655725.1 uncultured Hyphomicrobium sp. | reverse complement strand
GCCGGACAGATCGCTTCGCACAGCTTGCAGGCGATGCAGCGCTCCTCGCCGTTGGGATAACGCCTGAGCGCATGCTCGCCACGAAAGCGCGGACTGACGGGACCTTTCTCGAAGGGATAGTTCAGCGTTTTCTTGGGCGCGAAGAAGTAGCGCATCGAGAGGCCAAAAGCCTTGACGAACTCGATCAGGAACAGCGATCTGACGCCTTGTGCCATACTCATTGTGCCAAGCCTCTGATACCTATCCTAAGAGCAAGGGACCGACGAAGTACCCGATCACGGCGAAGATGAGCACATCGAAGCGCGCGATTGCGCGAAGAAGGTCGGCGCGCCCGCGGGCTTCCGCTTCCGGCTTGCCCTTCGCCACTGAGTTTGCGGCACCCGTTAGCGCAACGTACTGCACCAAGCCGATTGCTAGACCCACGAGCGCTCCTAGGATCTCCGGACTCATGGCGCAAGCCCTCCGAACTGTAACACAGAGGCAACGATCACCACGGCGGCCAGCGACAACGGCAGAAACACTTTCCAACCGAGCCGCATCAGTTGATCGTAGCGATAGCGCGGCACCATAGCCTTCACCATCGCGAACATGAAGAACATGAACGTGACTTTGCCGACAAACCAGAAGATTCCCGGCACAGCGTTCAAGGGCCAGATGTCGAGCGGCGGCAACCAGCCGCCCAGGAACATGATCGTCGCCAGCGCGCACATTGTCACGATGGCCACATACTCGCCGAGCATGAAGAGCAGGTAGGGCGTGGAGGAGTACTCCACCATGAAGCCAGCCACCAGTTCCGATTCCGCTTCGACCAGATCGAATGGCGGGCGGTTCGTTTCCGCGAGTGCGGAAATGAAGAAAATCACGAACATCGGGAGAAGAACCAGCCAGTGCCAGTCGACGATCGAGGCTGGCAGTCCTGCCGCCGTTCCGATGCCAGAACGCTGCGCGTTGACGATCTCGGTCATATTGAGCGAGCCCACCAGCAAAAGCACGGTGATGATCACGAACCCGATCGAAACCTCGTAGGATACCATCTGCGCGGCTGATCTGAGGGCGCCCATGAACGGGTACTTCGAATTGGAGGCCCAGCCGCCCATGATCACGCCGTAGATGCCGAGCGAGGAAATGGCCAGGATGTAGAGCACACCCACATTGAGATCAGCGATCACCCATTTGCCCCACCCGTCCTCGCTCACCGGAATAACCGCCCAGGCTGCCAGTGCACACACGGCTGTGGCGAGGGGAGCCAACAGGAACACGCCCTTGTTGGCGCCCGAGGGAATGATGGGTTCCTTGACGGCGAACTTGATGAGATCTGCGAAGGACTGCAGCAAGCCGAACGGCCCCACGACATTCGGCCCCTTGCGAAGCTGCACGGCTGCCCAGACCTTGCGGTCCATGAGCAAGAGGAACGCAATCGCGACAAGCAGCACGACGAGCAGCAACAGGCTCTGCCCGATCATGATGGCGAGCTGGATCACATACCCGATCCAGTCAGCGTTCGCCTCGTAGAAGCTCGTCACCATCGCCCCCATCTCATTCCGCAGCCTGCCGCGCGCCGGGCCCTGTCCTCAACGCCGACAGCTCGGCCATCACCTGTGAAGCCCGCGCGATCGGGTTCGTCAGGTAGAAATCCACGATCGCCGGTGTGAACGCACTTTCGCCCATGACGCCAGAACGCGCCGCCAGCGCATCGATCCCGGCTGCACTTTCACGTGGTGCCGCATTCAGGCGCGCCAGAGCCGGCACCGCCTTGTACATCGCGGCCCTGAGGTCTGGGAGGGTGTCGAAGGGCAGCGGATGCCCCATCTCCGCCGACAGGGCACGCAGGATCCGCCAGTCTTCGCGCGCCTCACCCGGAGGTGAGGCGGCAGCGACTGTGAGTTGCGCCCGGCCCTCAGTGTTGACGTGAGTCGAACTCTTCTCCGTATAGGCGGCGCCTGGAAGAATGACATCGGCACGATGGGCGCCACGGTCGCCATGACTGCCCTGGTAGATGACGAAGGGGCCCGGCGCGATATCAATCTCGTCCGCACCAAGGTTGTAGAGAACTTCCAGGCTGCCCGCTGCCATCTGCTGCGCGGTCATCCCCGCCTCGCCGGGAACAAACCCCAGATCGAGGCCTGCCACTCGCGCTGCTGCCGTATGGAGGACCGAAACCCCGTTCCAGCCATCCCGCACCGCACCCCATGCCTTGGCGAGTTTGGCAACCGCCGCCAGAACCGCAGCGCCGTCCGGGCGAGCAATCGCTCCCATGCCAACGATAATGAGGGGTCGCTCCGCCTTGCCCAGCGCGGCGGCATCGAGTTTGTCCAGCGCGGCGGGGCCGGTGCCGAGATGCTGGGTGGGATAGGACAAATCAGCTGCTGGCCCGATCACGCGAATGGGCACCGCGGCGGCGAGCCAGCGCTTGCGAATGCGCGCATTGAGCACGGCGCATTCCAGACGCGGATTGGAGCCTATGATCAGAATACTATCAGCGCTCTCTATTCCGGCGACCGTGGCATTGAAGATGTA
>CAZZPH010000414.1:0-2522 GCA_964655725.1 uncultured Hyphomicrobium sp. | reverse complement strand
CCGGCCACCACCCAGACCCACTTGAGCGACGTGCTCTCGACGCTTGCCGCGATGATGACACCCAGAACCACGCCCGCAGCGACCCACGGCCCAAGCCGGCCGACAACGGCCGTGTCCATCGCCCCTTTGCGCCAGTGCCCCCGCGCCGACATCAGCGACGTCGGAACGATAACGGCCAGAGAGGTGCCGAGCACCACGTGCATCCGCACAGCTTCGTCCACGCCCGCAATGCGGAAGACCTCATACAGAACCGGCACGAGGATCGCCCCGCCGCCCACACCCAGGAGCCCCGCCAGAAACCCTGTGACAAGCCCTGCGGCCGCCAGAGCGGCGAGAAAGGCCAACAGTTCGGTGGCCGCGGGCATGTCGGTCATGAGCATGAGCGCCATTCTGGAGCTACTCGGCCGCCGGCGCCAGCACGCCTTCGCCCTCCGCGACCGCAAGCGCTTTCAAAAGGACCTCCGGGCCCGCCCCCGGCCGCATTCCGTCCTCGCTCAGGATGCGCCGGAACAGCCGTCCGCGCGGTCGCCCATGATAAAGGCCGAGCACATGACGCGTGATGTTGTTGAGCCGACCGCCGTGCGCGATGTGGCGCTCGATATAGGGCACGAGGCGCATTAGTACGTCGCGCCGCGCGGCGGCAGTGGCGGAGTGATCGAAAAAGCGCCCGTCGGCATCCGCCAGGATGTAGGGGTCCTGATAGGCGGCGCGGCCGAGCATCACGCCGTCGACGTGCTGGAGATGCGCGGCTGCCGCATCGAGCGACGCGATGCCGCCGTTGATGATGACCGTCAGCTCCGGCCGCGCGGTCTTGAGCCGGTAGACACGTTCGTAGTCGAGGGGCGGGATCTCGCGGTTCTCCTTCGGAGAGAGCCCCTGCAGCCATGCCTTGCGCGCGTGGACGATAAAGGTGCGGCAGCCAGCCTCCGCCACACTGTCGATGAAGCGCTGGAAGTCCTCTTCCGTATCCTGGTCGTCGATACCGATCCGGCATTTGACCGTGACAGGCACGCTGACCGCACGCCCCATCGCCGCGACACAGCGCGCGACAAGTTCAGGCTCGGCCATGAGGCAGGCTCCGAAGCGCCCCTCCTGCACGCGATCCGACGGGCAGCCCACATTGAGGTTCACCTCGTCATAGCCGAAGTCCGCGCCGATGCGCGCCGCTTCCGCGAGCTTGGCCGGATCGGAGCCGCCAAGTTGCAGAGCGACCGGATGCTCCTCGGGTGAGGACAGCCCAAGAAGGCGCTGCCGGTCGCCGTGGATCACGGCATCCGCTGTCACCATCTCGGTGTAGAGAAGGGCGTGGCGCGTCAGTCCGCGATGGAAGAAGCGGCAATGCCGGTCTGTCCAGTCCATCATGGGGGCGATGCAGAACGTGTGCGCAATCGGCGGCAAAATCGGGTATCCAGGCCTCAGTTGAGAGATCTGCCCTTCTCATAGGCGGGCGGACGGCGCGAGTAAATGTGTTGCCCGTCCCGGCCGGAGCGACCCGGCACATGCTTTAGCTTGCACGATCGCCCCCAGACGGTTAGCACGCTCCCCAACAGAACAAAGGTAGGAGTGCCGCCATGGCCGACGTCAACGATGAGATTGCCCGACTGAAACAGGAAAATGCGGAGCTCGCGGGGCTGGCGCTCGCCACCGGAGTGATCCTCACCCAGCTCCTGCAGCGCATCTGCGCACGCGAGCTTAATCCCCAGGCTGCCGCAGGACGCATCATGCAAACGGCGCGCGACGGTATCGAGGGCTTCTCGGCAGCCACCAACGCCGACCCGGTCATGAAAAAGCGCGCGCTGGAGGCGGTCACGCAGTACGAAGAGCAGATCCGCAACGCCCTGGCGGTGTGACACCACCGGCCCGGCGGCCGCCATCACGATGCCCTGAAAGATCTCCTGAGCCACAGCACCAGGAGCCCGCCCGCGACCGGCAGGCCGAGGGTCAGCGCTTGCGTGACCTGGTGGGATGCGAACCGGCCAATACCGAGTTCGAAAATACCAAGCGTCAAACCGAAGCCGGCAGCCGCGCCCAGCACCACGTCGATGAGCGTGCCCAGCACCCCGTGCCGCATGACGATCCCGCCGATCAGCCCGGCCAACGCACCACCGATGAGCGGCCACGCAAGGGCCGTGATCATCATGACCGCTTCCATGTCCTCTCCCCCAGCGAAGCCTCACATCAAGGTGCCCAGACCGGCGCGCGCAAAGGTACGCTGGCGGGACGTCGCCGCGCTATAACTGTGCTCGTTGCCCTGAGCAACCCTCACCTACGACCGGGCGCACACGCGCGGTCTGCAGGCCACCTCGCACGTCGCACACAACCCCGGAGAGCCGCGTCCGATGGGGGGCAAGGCCCGACGACAGCGTTGTCACCGGGCCACTCGCCGACTGACGAAGGCAGACAGCACGCCTCCACCCTATCGCCCGCGCATTACATCTCTGTCGATGCAGGCTCTGCGGGTGCGGCTTCGGGCTTAGAACTCTCCGGCGCTCCGTCCGCCGCGGATGCCGCAGGATCAGCCC
>CAZZPH010000413.1:0-2533 GCA_964655725.1 uncultured Hyphomicrobium sp. | reverse complement strand
CAACGCATTCGTAATGCGTGGGTCGGAGGTTCGAGTCCTCTCTCCGGCACCAACGTTATCAACGACCTGCGACGTACCGTGCTGTCCTGATCAACGTCAGTGCGGGAGTTTTGCGGGACCCTTCCCCGCAAACCCGGTTCGATGCCTCGATGAGGCTGGCAAGTTCCGGCGCCGAGTACTCGGTGGTGATCTTGCCTGTCTTGTGTCCAAGCAGATCCTGCCGATCCTCGAAACTCACGCCGGCTGCTCGCAGTCGACGTCCAAAGGTGTGCTTCAGATCGTGTACGCGACAACGCCGGAAGCCGTCCGGACAGGTGCTTCCCAGTTCCGTCGCGTAACGCTTCGCGGCTCGTTTGCGGGCCCGTTGCCAACCGGAATTTCCGATCCGTTGCACGGACCGTCCACGATAGGTAAACACTCTTAGTGCGTGTTTTCCGCGAACGCCGTCAACCACCGATCGCGCCACACTGTTCAGCACGATCAGCCGATCTTCCTTGTTCTTCACCAGCTCGCGTGGCACCACAAACACACTTGTCTCCAGTTCCGGAATCTCGAACTCCCAATCCCATCGTAGTTGTGCGACTTCCTGTTCCCGCGTTCCCGTGTTGACCTTGAACAGCGCCATGCGAGCAAGGTGCGACGGCAACTCGGAAAACAACAGCCGTTGTTCCTGCCAGGAAAGCGGGTAGGGGCGTCGCCGCGCCTCGTCGGGCAATAGCTCGATCAGAGGCAGCGTTTCGAGCCAGGTCAAGCCTTGCTCGTCACGCCATTTGCGAGCGGCCAGATTCAGCACGCAACGTACCACCGCCAGAGTCCGGTTGACAGTGCCTACCGCCACCCGGTCTCTGTGCAACCGCGCCCGGATGAAGCCCTGCAGGGTGCCGTCGTGAACCCGATTCAACGCAAAATCGCCGATGAATGGATCCACCACGCGAAGATCCAATGCATCGCGCTGGATACTTCGTTTGTGCAGGTTCTCGGTCAGGTACTTGGTTGCCGCTTCCCGAAACGTCCGTGTTCGACGTACGCCGAATACAATGGCCTTGCGAATCTCCTCGACGCGGTGAGCTAGGATCGCTTCCGACTGGTCGAGATTGCCTGTGCCAGTGCTTTCGCAAACGCGTCCGTATCCCTTAATTTGCTTGTCAATGTGCCAGATGCCTCGTCGCTTGAAGAGGCCCGGCGATCGTCTACGTCCCATGGCTTGCTCCTTCTCGCCGCGGGACGCCCGTTGCGGAGTTGATACTGCTCCCACCAGGCATCCAGTTCAAGACGGTCAAAGGCGACGCCCTGGCGGCCGATCCGCACGTCTGTGAGATACGGTCGGACCTCGGCGTTGAAGCGGTTGCGGTCCATGCCGAGATAGCGGGGTGCGTCACGGAGTCTCAGCACTCGCGGCATCAATGGGGTGCCGCGAGACTTACGGGCTGCGCTGTGGCGCGAATCCATTGAACTCGACATGGGGACATCTTCGCTGTCGTTGGTCGGGCTTGCTACGGCTTAGTCGAGCATGGGCCCGCAAGGTTTTTTCAGCGAGGCCGCGCTACCCAATGTAGGTTCGTACTATTCCGGGACGCTCGTGTCCGAGCTCCCGGCTGATGGTCAGCCGGGCATCCTGATCCACCTTCCGTTGTGCGACCGACAACGACTTGGATGCTGGGCCACCCGCTGCGGGCGATGTCCATCCCGTTAACTCTTCGTACCGGCGCTGCGCATAGGCATGTCGCAGTCCGTGCATCCGCGACAGGCCGGCGCGGATGGTCTGGCCCTCGTAGATTCGTAGCTGCTGCCGGTAATTTCGATCGCTGGGAATCAGCGAACCTTTGCCGGCGAGCCGATGGGCGCTATCGAGCACGGCCCGCTGCAGCGGACTACGGATCGGGATAGTTCGGGCCTTGCCGCCCTTGGTCCAGGAGGCCTTCAGCTCAAGATGGTCACCCATGTCGGCACAGCTCGGTATGAACTTGATCGCTTCCTCCCGCCGCAGCCCGAAGTTGCGTTGCAGCTCGAGGCTCATCCGCACATGCGGATCCGTGATCCGATCCAGGTCAGCGTCGGAGATTGATCGGGCTTTCGATTCGCTCGTGACGAACCGACGCTTCGGGATCCCGTAATGGTCATTCGACCGGGCGACGACATTCTGCCGGTCCACTTTGCGGGCCCACCAGCGTAAGGCCGACATGCGGTTCTTGATGGTGCCGATGGCCACCCCCGTGGATAACCAATATTCCACCAACGTCTGGACATGCTTAGGTCTCAGAGAGTGGCTATTCATTCCCCGATACCCCCGCTCATGGAGCTGGTTGGCCAGCAGCGTGAGCTCCCGCTCACGCCGGACCTGTGTTCCGTAACTGCCGTCCCGGTTCTGGCGGCAGAGCTGTTTCAGTTGGTGGTTCAGGCCTCTCACGGTGTCAACTAACCTTTCTGGTAAGTGTTTCCGACCACCCTGGGGCCGTAGCCGTCAGGGTTCACCGGACTAGCCGGTGAAAACGGTCTCGGGACACCAATCCCGTCTGACCTGAAAATGCCTGGT
>CAZZPH010000412.1:0-2541 GCA_964655725.1 uncultured Hyphomicrobium sp. | reverse complement strand
GGTGCTGGATAAGCTTGGCGCGTCGGCCTGGACCTCGACACCGTTCCTGGTAGCGGCTCTCAGCATCGCGGCCTTTCTGGTGACGGCGGCCGGTATTGTCGGCTTCCTGTTCTGGCAGACCAATCAGCTCCTGACTGATCAGGTTCTCTCCTCGCTGGTCGCCGAGGTCCAGGAGTTGCGTCACATCGAGGCGGCGTCGGGGACGGCCTCGATGATGGCAGCCATCAAGGCGCGCAGCCTGCCGGCAGGTCCAGGGCTCTACTTTGCGGGGGATGCCTCTGGCGTGAAGCGGGCCGGCAACCTGAGCCGTCTGCCTCCCGAACTCGATGACGGCGGGAGTGGAACGACATTCCGCTACGAAAGCAGCGACGGGAAGATGCGGTTTGCCGTGGCGCTGCTTGTTGTCTTCCGGGACGGGAGCCGACTTGTCGTCGGCCGCGACATCGAGGAGCAGCGCGCGTTCGTCAACCGGATGCGATCGATCTTTCTTTTGGGGTTCGGTCTCCTGTCGGTGGCGGGCCTTGCAGGCGGACTGGGAGCGGGCCGGCTTCTGCTCAACCGCATCGAGGCCATCAACGTCACAACCCGATCGATCATGGCGGGCGATCTGACACGGCGAATTCCGCTTGAGGGGACCGGAGATGAACTCGATGGGCTGGCCGATAACCTGAACCGCATGCTTGATCGTATCGAGCACCTGATGCGCGAATTGCGCGAGGTGTCCGACAACATCGCGCATGATCTCAAGACACCACTCAACCGCTTGCGCAACCGTGCCGAGGCGACGCTGCGCGAAGCCGGCGGTGAGGAGCTCTACCGCGAGGGTATGGAGCGCATCATCGAGGAGGCCGATGGCCTCATCAAGACGTTCAACGCCATGCTGCTCGTGGCGCGGCTCGAGGCGGGCGCGCTCGAGGGGACGGTGGAAGATTTCGATGTCGGAGACCTGGTGCGGGACGTGGCGGAGTTCTACGAACCGGTGGCCGAGGAAAGCGGTCTGGAATTGAATGTCGTGTCAGGGTCAGGGCCGGCCATCCGGGCCAACCGTCATCTCGTCAATCAGGCCGTCGCCAACCTCATCGACAATGCCACCAAGTACGGCCAGCCCGGCGCGGCGTCGGGGACACACGCGACGTCCCAAATCATCGAGGTGGCGGTCGCGCAAGTCGACGGTAATGTCGAGATCTCGGTCGCAGATCATGGTCCGGGCATCAGCATCGCCGACCGGGAGCGCGCGCTGAAGCGGTATGTGCGGCTGGAGGCGAGCCGCACCCTGCCGGGCACAGGTCTGGGCCTCAGCCTCGTCGCGGCCGTTGCGAGATTGCATGGGGGTGCGATACGCCTGGAGGACAACAAGCCGGGATTGCGAGCCATACTGGGCCTGCCGCGCGACTACGCAACGGGATCGTGAGCGAAGTTCGGGGCAGGGTCGCGGGTGCCAGATTTGTGGGGGGATGAGGCGTGCACGATCAAGGATCAGACGGTCCCAATGCGGCAAGCCGGTCAAATGGCGGGCGAGTGCTGGGCGCGGCCATCGTTCCAGGCCCGCTGGACGATGCCAGCGGATCGGGTGCGGCAGCGCGGGCTGACCTGATCCGCGACATCGAACCCCATCCGGAATTCGCCGAATTGGCAAAGCTTCTGGCCGGCGATCCGCCGGCGCGGGTTCTGGACGGCATCATGGCGTCATCGCCGTTCTTGAGGGGGCTGATCCGCCGCGATCCGGCGCGCTTAGCGCGCATTCTATCGGCCGATCCGGCAGTGTTTCTCGAGGCGCTGAGTGACACGCTGCGCGTCGAGATGGGGCAAGCGAGCGATATCGCAACCGCCATGTGCATCGTGCGGTGCTTCAAGTCCGACGTGGCGCTCACCGTCGCACTCGCCGACCTGGGAGAGATCTGGGACGCAATGACGGTGACCGGGGCGTTGACGCGAGCGGCCGACGCGGCATTGAGCGCTTCGGTTGATTTCCTGATGCGTGCGGCGGCAAAGCGCGGCGACATCACCGTCGACGACTTGGATCGCGCCGGTATGGGCTCAGGGTACATCGTGCTCGGCATGGGAAAATACGGGGCGGGCGAACTCAACTACTCCAGCGATATCGATCTGGTGGTCTTTTATGATCTGGAGCGCACCCGGCTTCGCGACGGTCTGGAGCCCTCCACATTCTTTGTCAGGCTGACGCGCGATCTGGTGCGTCTGATGGATGAGCGCACGGGCGACGGCTATGTCTTCCGTACCGATTTGAGGTTGCGCCCCGACGCGGGCGCGACACAGGTCGCGCTCTCCACCGAAGCCGCACTCATCTACTATGAAAGCTTCGGGCAGAACTGGGAACGGGCGGCGCTCATCAAGGCACGGCCGGTCGCAGGAGACATCGAGGCAGGGCATCAGTTGCTCGCCGAACTCGCCCCATTCGTCTGGCGGCGCTATCTCGACTACGCCGCGATCGCGGACGTGCACGCTATGAAGCGCCAGATCAATGCGTTTCGTGGCCTCGGCGGCATCGTGGTTGCCGGCCACAACGTCAAGCTTGGGGCC
>CAZZPH010000411.1:0-2542 GCA_964655725.1 uncultured Hyphomicrobium sp. | reverse complement strand
TGTCCCTGCAGCGGACGGTCGAATCCGGCCATGTGCGGCAGAATTTCAGTCACGGTCGCTCCAAGCCGGTGATTGTAGAGAAGCGCAAGAGCCGGAAACTGGCCGGGTCGGGAGCCGCTGAAGGCGAAAAGCCATCGGCCCCTGCATCGGCAGCCCCAGCTCCCGTTACCCCTTCGAAGCGCGAAGCGCAGCCCGCACGCCCGGCAGCCAAGTTCGAGACCCAGAGCCAAACCGGCCTGCGTCCGGAAGAGCGCGATGCGCGCGCACGCGCTTTGGCAGACGAAGCTCGCAGGCAAGCTGAGACCGCATCTCAGACGCCTGCGCCCGTAGAGCCCCCGCCGGTGCAGGAGCATACGCCTGAGCAGGCCCCTCCGATGACGGCGGTGGCGCAAGACGGCATGGCGGTGGAGACGTCCTCGCCTGTAGTTCCTCCGGTTCCAGCGAGCGAAGAATCCCGGGCCGGGGCACCGCCTGCGGAAGGCGCAACTGCACGCCGCGCGCCGGGACCATCGTCGTCTGCACGTCCGCAGTCTGGGGCGCGGGGTGGACCTCGGCCCCAGTCAATGAGTTACGATACTGCGATGCGCCCGCGCGAAGGGGGACGGCCCAAGGAGATCTCGGTTCTCGGGCCGCGGTCTGCGCCTGTGCCGGATCGTCCTGCCGTCGAACCGCCGAAGGGCAAGGAAGCGCGCGGAGAGCCACGCGAACGGGTGGTCAATCTGCCCGACGACGAGGAGACGCGCGTCGTCAAGCGCGGCGGCAAGATCGTTCGCCAGCCGGTCAAAACAGCGCCAGAGCAGCCGCGCGAACGCGTCAAGCTGACCATCAACAATGCCTTCGATCAGGAGCAGCGCCAGCGATCTATGGCGTCCCTGATGCGCAAGCGCGAGCGTGAGCGCCTCAAGGCGCTGGGCGTTCAGCAGCCGCGCGACAAGATCACACGTGAGGTCATCATTCCCGAGGCGATCACGATCCAGGAACTGTCCAACCGCATGGCGGAGCGCGGCGTGGACGTGATCCGTGAACTCATGAAACAGGGCGCAATGCACAAGATCACGGATGTGATCGACGCCGACACCGCCGAACTGATCGTGCAGGAATTCGGACACACGCCCAAGCGCGTCTCTGAGTCTGATGTTGAAACTGGCTTCATTGGTGAAGTGGATGTCGACGACAATTTGAGGTCGCGCGCGCCGGTTGTCACCATCATGGGCCACGTCGATCACGGCAAGACGTCGCTTCTCGACGCCATTCGCCAGACCAATGTCGTCTCCGGTGAAGCTGGCGGCATCACGCAGCACATCGGCGCTTATCAGGTCGCGTTGCCCACTGGGGACAAGATCACCTTCATCGATACGCCAGGTCATGCCGCCTTTACCGCCATGCGCGCGCGCGGGGCGAAGGTCACCGATATCGTCGTTCTCGTCGTCGCTGCCGACGACGGTGTGATGCCGCAGACGGTCGAGGCCATCAATCACGCCAAGGCCGCCGGCGTGCCGATCATCGTGGCGATCAACAAGATCGACAAGCCGCAGGCCGATCCGACTCGCGTCAGGACGGACCTTTTGAGCCACGATGTCGTCGTGGAAAGCATGGGTGGCGAAACGCAGGAAGTGCCTGTTTCGGCACTGAAACGGACAAACCTCGACAAGCTTCTGGAGGCCATCCACCTCCAGGCTGAAATTCTCGACCTGAAGTCAAACCCTGATCGCAGTGCGGAAGGCATCGTCATCGAGGCGAAGCTGGAACGGGGACGGGGACCGGTCGGAACTGTGCTTGTCCAGCGTGGCACGCTCCATGTGGGCGATATTGTCGTGGGTGGCACGGCCTGGGGGCGCGTGCGCGCACTCATCAGCGACAAGGGCCAGAATATCCCAACAGCGGGTCCATCCGTTCCGGTCGAGATCCTGGGATTCGATGCCGCACCCGAGGCAGGCGACCAGATCGCCGTCGTCGAAAACGAAGCGCGTGCGCGAGAAATCACTGATTACCGCATCCGCAAGCGCCGCGAGACCTTGGGCGGTGCCGGAACCAAGAGCACGCTTGAGCAGATGATGCAGCAGCTCAAGGAAGCCGGAAAGAAGGAGTTCAACCTTCTGGTCAAGGGCGACGTTCAAGGCTCCGTCGAAGCGATTGCTGGTGCGCTCAAGAAGCTGGGAACGGACGAGGTGGAAGCGCGCATCGTGCACTCTGGCGTCGGTGGCATTACCGAATCCGATGTCGCGCTGGCTGGTGCGTCGAAGGCTGTCATTGTCGGGTTCAATGTCCGCGCCAACGTGCAGGCCAAGCAGGCTGCCGAAAGCTCCGGCATCGAAATCCGCTACTACAACATCATCTACGATCTGCTCGATGACGTGAAGGCAGCGATGTCCGGCCTGCTGGCGCCGACCATCCGCGAGATCTTCCTCGGTAACGCGGAAGTCCTGCAGGTGTTCAACATCACCAAGGTCGGCAAGGTTGCGGGCTGCCGGGTCACTGAGGGCAAGGTTCA
Source organism: uncultured Hyphomicrobium sp. (assembly GCA_964655725.1). Lineage (GTDB taxonomy): Bacteria > Pseudomonadota > Alphaproteobacteria > Rhizobiales > Hyphomicrobiaceae > JAGVSR01. The sequence continues at coordinate 51 of CAZZPH010000411.1, read as the reverse complement.
GCGCGGTGGCCGGGTGCGGCTCATTCGCGACAACGTGGTGATCCACGAGGG
>CAZZPH010000410.1:0-2565 GCA_964655725.1 uncultured Hyphomicrobium sp. | reverse complement strand
CCGGGACTACGAGGAGGCCGCCCAGGGCCAGGCCGTCGCCATCCAGCTCGACACGGATATCGATGTCTCGCGCGGATCGGTGCTGGCGGCTCCCGAAGCTCAACCCATCGTCGCCCGGTCCATCGAAGCGCGCTTCGTCTGGCTGAGTGAACAGGCTTTCGAAAAACGCGGCAGCTATCTGATGCGTACCGCGACCGATCTGGTGCCCGTGACCAACCTCGAGATCAAGGCACTTCTTGACCTCGATACTCTCGCCACCCATCCGGCCAACGCCTGCAAAGTCAACGATATCGCCATTGCCGATCTCGCCCTCGGCCGCGCAACGGCGATTGATCGTTTCGCCGAAGCGCAGGAAACCGGCAGCTTCATGCTGGTCGATGCGATCAGCGGGGCAACGATTGCGGGGGGCATCGTCACGTCGGCAAGCCCCGACGCGGTCAAGCCCGAAGATAACGTCTTCGTGCTGACCCGGGCCATGCTGGGACGCGGCTTGTGCGCCGATCTGCCCGATACGCCGGAAGGTGAGGCGGAGTTCCGCCGCCGCACCAACGAGGTTGCCCTCCTCCTGCGCTCGGCCGGCGTCGCGGTCGAGATCGAGACCCTGCCGGATTACGTGATCTAGCCGCCCGGCACAACTTCACTCATAGTACGCCGCCAGCTTGCCTGCACACAGGATCCCTCCTGCATGACCGAAGAAATCCTGCTGTATGTGCTGGTCGGCTTCATCGCCCAGATGGTCGATGGCGCCATCGGGATGGCGTTCGGCGTCATCACGACGTCCGTTCTGTTGAGCGTTGGTGTGCCCCCGGCGACCGCGAGCGCCTGCGTCCATGCAGCCGCCACCTTCACGACGGGCGCGTCCGGTCTTGCTCACTGGAAGCTCGGCAACGTCAATCGCCAACTTCTCTGGCGGCTGGCCGTTCCTGGCATGATCGGCGGCGCACTGGGAGCCTATGTCCTCACCAGTGTCTCTGGCGAGGTGCTGAAACCCATCATCAGCGCCTACCTGCTGCTGATCGGACTGTTCATCATTTACAAGGCGCTGCACAAGAAGCACTCCTTCGTCGATGATCCTCCCAGCAACGTCACGCCACTTGGGATTGTTGGGGGCTTTGCGGATGCCGTGGGAGGCGGTGGATGGGGGCCGATCGTCACCTCGACACTGATCGGACGGGGATCGACGCCGCGCTACACGATTGGTTCGGTCAACATGGCCGAGTTCTTCGTGACGGTTGTCATCTCTGTCGCCCTCATCGTCTCGATCGGTCTGGAGCTCTGGCCGATCATTCTGGGGCTCATCATCGGTGGTGTCGTGGCAGCACCCTTCGCAGCACTGGGCGCCAAGTATATTCCGCCCAAGCTGATCATGACGATTGTCGGGATCGTCGTGATGCTTCTCAGCGCAAGAACTATCTATGTCGCGCTCAGTTGAACACATGCCGGTGCCGCGAATGGATGAGAACCGATCGATGAACATGACAGGCGATTAGGCGCGCGGAATGGACCTCATAACCGCGAATTTTCACCTCATCCTCGGCGGCGGCTTCCTCATCGGGTTCCTGATCGGGATCACGGGCGTTGGCGCGGGATCGCTGACAACGCCTCTCCTCATCTCCGGTGTTGGCGTGACGCCCGCCGTCGCTGTCGGCACTGATCTGCTGTTTGCAGCACTCACCAAAATGAGTGCGGCATGGCGCCATCAGCGGCTCGGCAACGTCGACTGGTCCGTGCTGGGATGGCTTGCCGCCGGCAGCCTGCCGGGTGCCGCCGCCGTGCTCTTGTGGCTCTATCTGGCACAGCCCGATACCGATCTGCTCTCCGCCTATGTCAAGCAGGCGCTTGCACTGACGCTGATCGTGAGTGCGTTGGCGATTGCCCTCCACCCGATCTTGCGGCGCAGTAAGATCGACGCAAACGGTTCCGACGCGACCCCATCCAGCGCGCGGGCAGTCCCCACGGCGCTGTTCGGCATCGTGCTCGGTGCTGCGGTCGCGCTCACCTCGGTGGGCGCCGGCGCCATCGGCGTCGCTGTTTTGACCGGGCTTTATCCGTTCATGCTGGTCAGGCGCGTCGTCGGCACCGATATCGTGCATGCCGTGCCCCTGACGTTTGTCGCAGGCCTGGGACATGCCGGCCTCGGGCATATCGATCTCATGCTGCTGGCCGCGCTTCTCATGGGCTCGATCCCGGGCATCCTGATCGGATCGCGGCTCACCGGGTGGCTGCCCGACTGGCTCTTGCGGTGGGGTCTCGTCATCGTTCTGACCTACGCCGCCTATGCGCTGCTGGGGCGGTAAGGCAAAATTGCCGCCGCACTTGCCGGTCTGCGCACTGGGACCTAATCTCGATCCCGGCACAAACTGAACTGCGGTTCTATCCGCACCCAGGAGGATGAGCGACCCATGGTAGCCATCGACATCGAGACATTGGAGCGCCACGGCGGCGCTCGAGCCTCCTTCGATGCAGGAGAAAAAATCTTCCTGCAGGATGACGCCGGCGGGCGGATGTTCGTCGTGCGCTCCGGCCGGGTCCAAATCGTCACCTACGGCACCGTGCTTGAGAATG
>CAZZPH010000409.1:230-2570 GCA_964655725.1 uncultured Hyphomicrobium sp. | reverse complement strand
CTTGCCCGCGTCCTCGGCCGCCATCTGCGCGGCGAAGGGTGTCGACTTTCGCGAGCCCTTGAAGCCCATGGTGCCCGACGACGACCAGGCGAGCGTGTTGCCCTGCGCATCCGTAATCGTGATCATCGTATTATTGAAGGATGCGTTCACATGGGCGACGCCCGACGTGATATTCTTCTTCTCGCGCCGCCGGACCTTTGCGCGTCCGGCTTTGGCCTGCTCTTTAGCCATTGTGCTTCATACTCCTGCCCCGCGGCGGTCTGATGCGGGCTCGTTGATTAGGTTGCGCTGCAAAGCGCAGAACTGTGAAGCGCCGCGCTGCCCCAACTGAGGACCGGCACAACGCTCCTGGTGGATCAAGCCTTCTTCTTGCCCGCAATCGGCTTGGCCGGGCCTTTGCGCGTGCGCGCATTCGTGTGCGTGCGCTGACCGCGGACCGGCAGGCCCTTGCGATGGCGCAGGCCCCTGTAGCAGCCCAGGTCCATCAGACGCTTGATGTTCATGGTGACATCGCGGCGCAGATCGCCTTCGACCATGAAGTCCCGGTCGATGGTCTCGCGGATCTGCAGCACCTCGGAATCCGTGAGCTGGCTGACGCGCCGCTCCGCGGGAATGCCCACGGTCTCACAGATCCTCTGGGCAAACTTGGGCCCGATCCCATGAATATATTGAAGCGCTATGACAACCCGCTTCTGCGTCGGGATATTCACACCTGCGATACGAGCCACGTTCTTCTCCTGGGGCTTTCCACGTCTTAACCGGCCGGGCGGGCCCGGCTCGGACTTCAACCTTTTGATATCACAAACTAAAACGAGAGGGAGCTGGCTCCGCGCGTTTGACCGCCCAGCCAACTCCATCCATCCCTGCGTCATGAAAGCGCGGTGTTGTAGCCCGGCGATACCTCTGCGTCAACCTTTGGCAACCATCGTGTCACACCGCTGCCTTCTGCCGAAGCGCGGCCTCAATCTGGCTTTGAACCTCCGCGATGGCGGCCATGCCATCCACGGTCCTGAGCTTACGATACGCGAAATAGTACCCGATCAGGGGCGCCGTTTCCCGGTAGTACGCCATCAGCCTTGTCCGCAAGGCCTCGGCGTTGTCATCAGCGCGCACCGTCCCACCGGCCGCGAGCGTCTCGCGGGCCCGGTTCTCGATGCGCGAGACGAGGATCGCATCATCGACCTTGATCTCAATCACGGCATCCATCTCTCGGCCCTTGGCCGTCAAGAGGTTGGCCAGCGCATCGGCCTGATTGAGGGTGCGCGGGAAGCCGTCGAGGATGAAACCGTTCTTGCAGTCAGGCTCCTCGATACGTTCCGCGATGATGCCGACCACGACATCGTCGGGAACAAGGCCGCCGCTCTTCATGATGGCTTCGGCCTTGCGGCCGATCTCGGTGCCCGCCTTCACGGCCGCACGCAACATGTCGCCGGTCGAAAGCTGAACAAGCCCGTGCTTCTCTGCAAGAAGTGTCGCCTGAGTGCCTTTGCCGGCGCCTGGTGGTCCGAGCAGAATGAGGTTCATCGCCGCCCCCGTGGGTTGGTTGCGCCCTTGAGCTTGGCCTTCTTGATCAGGCCCTCATACTGGTGCGCAAGCAGATGACTCTGTATCTGCGCGACCGTATCCATCGTGACCGTGACGACGATCAGAAGCGATGTGCCGCCGAAGTAGAACGGGAGCGCGGCCTGACTGACGAGATACTCGGGCAGAACGCAGATGATGGCGAGATAGATGGCACCGACAGCGGTGATGCGGGTCAGCACGTAATCGATGTACTCGGCCGTTTTCTCGCCAGGGCGGATACCGGGCAGGAACCCGCCATATTTGCGCAGATTGTCGGCGGTGTCCTTCGGGTTGAACACGAGCGCGGTATAGAAGAACGCAAAGAAGATGATGAGCGCGGCAAACAGGGCCATGTGCAGCGGCTGGCCCATGCCCAGAGCTGCCACCACCGTATTGAGCCACTCCGGGCCACCGCCTTGGCCTGCGAATTGCGCCGCCGTGATCGGCAGCAGCAGAAGCGATGAGGCGAAGATCGGCGGAATGACACCGGCCGAGTTGAGCTTCAAGGGGAGATGCGAGGATTCACCCTGCGTCATGCGGTTGCCAACCTGACGCTTGGGATACTGGATCAGAAGCCGGCGCTGAGCACGCTCGATGAACACCACAGCAGCGACAACCGCCAGCGCACCGAAGAGGAAGGCGAACAGCAGCGGCGTAGAGATCGAGCCGGCGCGGGCAAGTTCGAACAATCCTGCCAGTGCAGACGGCAGCCCCGCCACGATACCCGCGAAAATGATGAGCGAAATGCCGTTGCCGACGCCGCGCTGCGTGATCTGC
>CAZZPH010000409.1:0-220 GCA_964655725.1 uncultured Hyphomicrobium sp. | reverse complement strand
CGAGAAGCGGAAGAACCATCCAGGTTCATTGACCACGGAGCCGGCACCCGACGAGGAGCCTTCCAGTCCGATCGCGATGCCGTAGGCCTGCATGGCCGCCAGCACCACGGTCAAATACCGGGTGTACTGGTTGATCTGCTTGCGGCCGGACTCACCTTCCTTTTTCAAGGCCTCGAGCTTCGGGTTCACGCCAACGAATTCGGCGAACAGGTGCTCGCTA
>CAZZPH010000408.1:0-2572 GCA_964655725.1 uncultured Hyphomicrobium sp. | reverse complement strand
AACCCGAACCTCGTCAATCGCATCGAAGGCAACTCCGACATCTCGTTCGCCTGGGCGCTGATGGCCGGTGTCGGCTACCAGATCTCCGAGCGCGCGATCCTCGACTTCGGCTACCGCTACATCGATATGGGCAAGGCGAGTTCGGGCCGCGCCGATACTGCGGGCTTCGTGAACCCGGCCGTCCAGATCGACGACATCGACGCGCACGAATTCAAATTGGGCCTGCGCTACCACTTCGGATCGTCGGATTGCTGCGGCGGCTTCGAGGCGATGAAGTAATCGCTAGCCCAAGATTATCTGCAACCTGTCCGGCCGGGCCCCACATGGGCCCGGCCGTTCGTTTGGCCGCAGGCAGGTCATGGCGGCGGCCCGCCACTGAGGGACCGGCGCTCGCCGGTGGGGCCATGAAATTGCGCTTCACCATGCGCCAGAAGCCGATTGATCTTGGCCTGCCTTGCGGCCTATATGACGCCTCAGCGCGGGTGCCGAGGCTCTGATGCGGCGTCGGGGACCCATTTGCCCGTGGCGGCCGCGGCCGGCGGGGCTGAAATGCTTGCGGGCGTGGTGGAATTGGTAGACACGCCAGATTTAGGTTCTGGTGGCCTTGGCCGTGGGGGTTCAAGTCCCTCCGCCCGCACCAGACGGCAAACCTGTCGCAGGGAGCCGGCCGAAGTGGCCATCGGGCATGCGCTCGGTGGCAAAGCCAATCATGAATTCGAGGCCTGCTGAAGGGCCAGAAGGCGGACGCAATATGCAGATTATCGAGGCCAATGAGGACGGACTGAAGCGCACCCTCAAGGTCGTCGTCGGGGCGGCGGAGTTGAACGAGCGACTGGCGAACCGCCTGGACGAGGTCAAGGGCAACGTCCAGCTCAAGGGGTTCCGCAAGGGCAAGGTGCCGCTCGCCCACATCAAGAAGGTGTACGGCCGCTCGCTGATGGCGGAAGTGCTGCAGGACGCCATCCGCGATACGAGCGAGAAGGCGATCCGTGAGCGCAAGGAGCGGCCCGCCCAGATGCCGGCCATTTCTCTGGCGGAGGACCAGGGGGAGATCAACGATGTCATCGAAGGCAAGAAGGATCTTGCCTATCAGATGACGTTCGAGGTCGTGCCGGAGTTCAAGCTCGCGGATCTGACGACCATCGAGCTGGAGCGGCTCGACGCAGACGTCGATGAGGAGACCTTGCAGAAGTCTCTCGACGACCTGTTGGAGCGCGCCAAGATTTTCGTCCCCGCCCCCGAGCGTAAAGCTGAGACGGGCGATCGGGTAACGATCACCTACGCGGGCACGATTGGTGGCGAACCGTTCGAGGGTGGCAGCGGCGAAGGCCTGAGCCTGGTCCTGGGCAATGCCGGCTTCATCCCCGGTTTCGAGGACGGATTGATCGGCGCCGTCAAGGACGAGAGCCGCGACGTATCGTGCCGGTTCCCGGACGAGTACCCGGTTGAGACACTGGCCGGCAAGGACGCCGTCTTCAAGGTGACGGTGACCGAGGTCGAGGAACCCGTCAAGGCGCCGCTTGACGACGAATTTGCCAAGTCGCTAGGCGCGGAGAACGCTGAAAACCTCAAGGAGATGGTCTCCCGGCAAATCAAGTCGGAGTTCGACAAGGCCGCGCGCATGAAGCTGAAGCGCGAATTGCTCGACCGTCTCGAGGCGCTGCACGATTTCGAACTTCCTCCGTCACTCGTCGATCGCGAGTTCGAAGGGATCTGGCAGCAGGTGACGAAGTCGCGCGAACAGGGCGCCAAGAACGAAGCCGATGAGGGCAAGTCGGACGAGGAACTGCGCGAGGAGTATCGCGCGATCGCCGTGCGCCGGGTGCGTCTGGGATTGGTGGTCGGCGAAATCGGGTCCCAGAACCTGATCGAGGTGACCCAGGACGAGCTGCGTCTTGCGCTGATGGAACAGGCACGCCGCTATCCCGGTCAGGAAAAGTTCGTCTACGAATACTTTGAGAAAACTCCGGGCGCGCTGCAGGAACTGCGGGCACCCATTTTCGAAGACAAGGTTGTGGATTTTGTGCTGGAGAGGGCGAAGGTTACAGAGACGAAAGTGTCTCGCGACGACCTCTATGAGCGCGTCAAGGCGGCGACGGAGAGTTGAGCGCGAAGCCTTGACCCGATCGGGACTTGCCGTGGAGGGTTGGAACGGCGAAGTCTTGGTTGGCGGCGCGATTCGTCGCGGCATGCGCTCACAGTGCCGTCCTGACGTATGCGACCCTTCAGGCCATAGGGTCGGCTAAATGACGCATTACCAACCCGGGCCATAGTCGACTGAACGAGGAGAAACGATCCGATGCGCGATCCCGTCGCAACTCTGACGAACACTTTCTGGCCGATGGTCGTTGAACAGACCGCGCGCGGCGAGCGAGGCTACGATCTGCCTTCGCGGCTATTGAAAGAACGGATCATATTCGTCACAGGCCCGGTCGAGGATCAAATGGCCTCGTCGATCTGCATGCAGCTCCTTTTCCTGGAGTCGGAGAATCCGAAAAAGGAGATCTCCATGTACATCAACTCGCCCTGCGGCGTGGTGACTTCGGGCATGGCGATCTACGACACCATGCAG
>CAZZPH010000407.1:0-2598 GCA_964655725.1 uncultured Hyphomicrobium sp. | reverse complement strand
GGATACTTCGGTTGGCTCGTCGTTAGCGCCTGGTATCGGGCGATCCAGACCAACTACTTCGCGTCCCACACCCGCTATGAGGGAGCAACACTCAAAGGCACACTGACGGGCCGAGGGCTCGTCCATGTCGCCGTGACGAATTTCTTCATCGTTCTGTTCAGTCTGGGCATCCTGACACCTGTCGCGCAGGCCCGCGCGTGGCGCTATATCGTGGAGAACCTGGCGATCGAAGGCGACGTTCCACTGGACCGCATCGCCCAGAGCGCACAGGATGCCATTTCGCGTGGAGAGGGGCTCGCACAGGCCTTCGATTTTGATGCAGTCTGACGCTTTTCCGAAGCGATTCATCGCCCGCTTCAGTGACGGCAAGACCGCCGCCTCACGCGATGCAGAAGCCTGGATTGCCCCCAGCGGGGTGGCCATTCTGTCCGCCGGGGAACGCGAGCCTCTGATCTGGCGATACGAAACGCTGGATTCGGGCGAGCCCCTGTCACGCCATTCCATCGACGCTTTGCTGTCGAGCCGGGATCAACCCGGGGCGACACTCTTCGTCACCGACCCCGCATTCGCCAGAGACCTCGCACAACACGCACCCCACCTCGGCGCGGGGGCACAGCGATTTCGCTCCGCGCGGCCGTGGATCGCGGCCGCCGTCGTGCTCGTCCTCATCGCAACCGGTGTGTCCCTGGCAGGCCTCTCGCCGGCACGCTCCATCGCGCGGCTGCTGCCCGACAGTGCGCGTGCCGCACTCGGCGACCAGGTCGTCACCTCCATGACCGAGCAGCGGCGCACATGCGATGCGCCCGCCGGCCGCGCAGCTCTGGACCGGCTGACGGCGCGGCTCTCCGAAGCGGCCGGCAACGATCGGACGTTCAAGGTCATCGTCGTGGACTGGGGCCTGCTCAACGCATTCGCGACGCCCGGCGAGCGCATCGTGCTGACACGGGGTCTCATTGCCAAGGCCAAGGGCCCCGATGAGATCGCCGGCGTTCTGGCTCATGAGATGGGGCACGGTCTGGAATTGCATCCCGAGACGGGCCTCGTTCGCGGCCTGGGCATGGCGGCCTCTCTCGAACTCATGCTGGGCGGCTCTGGAGGAACGCTGGCGAACGTCGGCCTGATCCTCGCGCAGTTGTCCTACTCGCGCGAGGCCGAGCGCGAGGCCGACGAACAGGCCCTGAGATTGTTGCGCGCGGCAGGCATCTCCAACGCCGGGCTGATCGATTTCTTCGACAGGGTCACCGAATTGGAGCGCAAGGACGGCAAGGGCGGCGCGATCGAACGCTACGATGTTTTGAGATCCCATCCGCAGACCGTGGAACGCCGCGAACGCGTGGCGCGCGAACCGGCCTATACAAGCACCCCCAGTCTCAGCCCACAGGACTGGGCCGCCCTCAAAAGCATTTGTGGATCAGAGCCCTCCCCGAGTGGAACGCGGCGCGAGCCGGCCGTGGAGCGCGAGATCTGAGGGTGCGCGCAACGCTCAATCGTCTCGATCGGCGACAGTGTTATTCAGCTGCAACGACCAATCCTGGAGCCGTGTGCCGCAGTCCCAGCGCACCGATGCCCGACTTGGGCCCCAATTATTTAGCTTACCTAGATAACCCCAACCCGCGTCACACGCATTGACAGGACGTGTTGCCGATGCTCCGCTTCACTGCCCGGCTCACAATCTGGCTGGTTCCCTTCCTGCTCTATGCGGCCTCTCCCTTCGCCACCGCCTGGGTGCTGCGAGAATCGATCAAGGACGGCAACGCTGCGACTGTCGATCGGCTGATTGAATGGGACAGCGTCCGCATCACGCTGCGCAAGTCGATGATCAATCTGGCGCTCGACCGCCCAATGATGACAAGCCTCACCGACGAGACCCCTCTCATGTCCCGTTCCGAGTTGGGGCTGTGGCAGCGCTTCAAGGGCTACATGGGCACCAACGCCGTCGACGGGCTCATCGACCGCTACGCCAACGCGCAAGGGCTGCCCAAGCTCTTTACTTACGGCCAAGCCTATCGCCGGATCGTCAAGGGCGAGGTGGAACCCGAAAAGACACTTGCCAACCTGCCTGAACGATTCTGGAAATTCTGGTCGCGCATCCGTCACGTGGAGTTTCTGACGCCGACGGTCTTCGAGATCGAGATGGAGGACAAAACCGATTCCACTCGCAGGTTCACGGGCGTTTTCGAGTTCCAGGACTGGCGCTGGAAGCTGACCGAGCTTTATGTCCATACGGCGCAAAATCCGCTCGGACGCATAGCCTCGGTCCAGGCCGCGCGAAATCCTCAGGAGCGGTGAGACCGCCAGAACAGATCACCGACAACCTCCCTTCACAGCGTCATTGCAAGATGCCAAGATCGCCCCGCGCCTCTGACTGGCGGGGAGGATTGGTCCAATGAGCGTCATCGAGCGGCATCGGGGGCTGTCGCGCCTTCACTTCATTGACGGCGAGTTTCGCACGAGCGCCGGAACACCCATCCCCGTCGTTAATCCCGCGACTGAGGACGTTATCGGAGAGATCACCGAGGCAACCCCAGCAGAGATCGATCTGGCACTCCAGATCGCCCAGCGCGCCCAAAAAGATTGGTGGGCTCTGTCGGGAGCAGA
>CAZZPH010000406.1:0-2598 GCA_964655725.1 uncultured Hyphomicrobium sp. | reverse complement strand
AACCCCTGACCTCTGCAGTGCGATTGCAGCGCTCTCCCATCTGAGCTACGGCCCCGGAAAGGTGGGCGCATTTAGTGGCCCCACTCCTGGCTTGTCAATTCCGGCCGCTGCGCGGGGCCGGGCGCGCCCTCATGATCTCGCGCCGCCCTCCGGGTTTCTCAGCGTTACAAAACAAACTCTTGATTGCGGTTGCAGGTCAACTTGCACTTGGGACGTCCGAACTCTCCGCAAGGCCGGCTCGGAATACGGAACGGCGCTTCGGGGCTGGTTCTCAAGGAACGAAGCGTCAGCATCAGAACTCCCGCCTAGCGGACAGGACACGGGCACATCGCCCGCTTATGTTGAGGTCTCATGCACACCTGCCGCCCCCTCAAGCCGAGACTGAGGCATTGGGACCCAATCACGAGTTCTTGCTCGCGCCACTCTGTCCTGCTTAGTGGCGCCATGAACACCACGCGCGAAAATCCGCCGGACCCCGCAGGCCAAAGCGAGCGGTTGGACGCCTCCAAGGCGGAGCAACCTCAAGCGCCGGTACGGGGCTCCGATTTACGCACGCAGAACAGTGCGCCAACACGTCAAACAACGGGCGCAGCACCTCCCGTCGCGCAAGGCGCAAGACGAAGCCCGCCATCCCTCGCCGTGAGTGCGCAACGGCAGGGCGAGAGTTTCAGCGCAACACGCGTATGGATTTTCGATCTCGACAACACGCTCTACCCGGCCGAATGCAATCTGTTTGCGCAGGTCGACCGGCGCATGGGCGAATTCATCGCCCGCGAACTCGGCGTGCCGTTCGAACACGCGCGTCATCTCCAGAAAAGTTACTATCATCAGTTCGGAACAACACTGGCCGGCCTGATGCAGGTGCACAAGATGGCGCCGGAGCCGTTCTTGGATTACGTCCACGACATCGATGTCTCGGTGGTCCCGGACGCCCCGGACTTGCGCACCGCCCTCGCGCGGCTGCCCGGCCGCAAACTGATTTTCACCAACGGGTCGCGCGCCCATGCCGAACGAGTGGCCGGCAAACTCGGCGTGCTCGATGTCTTCGAGGACATCTCGGACATCGCGTCCTGCGGATATGAGCCCAAACCTTCGCGCGGTGCCTTCGACGCGATGATCGCACGCCACGGTGTCGCCGCGCGCGAGGCTGCGATGTTTGAGGATCTGCCGCAAAACCTGGAAGTTCCGCACGACCTCGGCATGGCAACCGTTCTCGTCTGGTCGAGTTACATCGATCACCCCGTCCACAGGTCCATGCGCTCGTGGACTGAGCCCCCCGCGCACATCCACCATACAACAGATGACCTGGTGACGTTTCTCGACGGTATCGAAGCCCCGTACCTCGATGGATCAGACGAGGGTTGAGGTCAGCTAGGGAAAAAATGCCAACACCCGGACCATAAGCGAAACGGCCGCCAGATGGCGGCCGTCCTGCTGTATGTCAAGACTTGCCGGGCAGCACTACGAACGTCAGCGCGAAAGCCGGAACTGAGCTGAACTGCCTGCGGGGCTGGAGATCAGGACATTCTGCACGTTGCCGCTGACCGTCACGGTGATCGTGCCATCAACCTTGAATTCCTCGTTGAAGAAGCTGCCAGAGTACCGGTTATTGCCAACGTCTGTCAGAGTAGCGGACTGCTCGATCTTGCCCGATGCACTCGCACAGCGCGCGTTGACGAGATACGTCGTTCCTGACCGCTTCTTGAAACTGGCACGGCAGCGCGCAGCCTCGCGGGCACCGGAGGGAAATGTTACTGAGCCCCCGCCGCTCCAGGCACCATCAAGGGACGCCGGTCCTGCCAGGGCCGCTTGTGGCATCAATGCGGCCGACGCCCAAAACACCGCCGAGACGAGCGCGAGAGGCGCACCGATTCGCCGCCAGCTCAGGGTTGGCCGGCGCCCCGGCATCCCGGATTTTCCATTTCTATCAGTAACAAAACAATCGTGCGGCATTGCGATGATCCCCTGATCTCACTCTGATGAGCCCAGCATGACGGACAGCCTTATAGCAGGTCCTGGCTGAACGGTCAGCGGGCTCGCGGAGTGTCACAAAAGAAAGGGAATCAGCCCCGCCCCTCGTAAGGCATCGCCGTTGCCTTAAGCGTCATGAAAAGGACATTGGCGTCGAGCGGGAGGTTGGCAATGTAGAGGACAGCGTCAGCCACATGCGCCACATCCATGCGCGGCTCGGGACGAACGCTGCCATCAGGCTGAGGCACTCCCTTGGCCATGGGCTCAGACAACTCGGTCGCCGCATTGCCGATGTCGATCTGCGAACAGGCGACACGATAGGACCGTCCATCGAGCGCGATGGATTTGGTCAGACCGGCGATCGCATGTTTGGTGGCCGTATAGGGCGCTGAATGGGGCCTTGGCACGTAAGCTGAGATCGAACCGTTGTTGATGATGCGGCCGCCCTGGGGATTCTGAGACTTCATCTGCCGGATTGCCGCCTGAGCACACAGAAAAGCCCCGTTGAGATTGACGTCGATGACCGCCTCCCACTCGTCGTAGGTCAGGTCTTCGAGTGGCTTGGCGGGGGCTGCCGTACCGGCATTGTTGAACAGCACATCGAGGCGGCCGAAGGCTTCCTTGGCG
>CAZZPH010000405.1:0-2602 GCA_964655725.1 uncultured Hyphomicrobium sp. | reverse complement strand
GGGGCATAGTTGCTGCGATAAGCTGACACGTCATGGCAGATGCACGACCGATCCCTCGGCTGCCGGGCACCACCTACACCGCAGGTCAACAGGTTTCCTCCTCATGTCATCGCCCATTTTCACCGGCTGGACCCCGGACCACACCCGCAATTGGGCTTCGGCGCCATGCCGGATCCCACACCGGCTGTCAGAGCATCCACTGTATGCGCTGGACGCGCTGGCGACCCTCATCGAGGGCTATCCACGTCAGCATTATTCGCTCGTTGAAATGGGACCGCAGGGCTCGGATCGCCGTCTGTGGCGTGAAGGTGATATTGGTTCTCTTTCCGGACGTGACGTCATCGAAGCTATCCGGCGCGGACGGATGTGGCTCAACCTGCGCAATGTCGGGCAGGTCGATCTGCGCTATCGCGAGGTCTTGGATCAGATCTTCGAAGAGGTGCGCGCGCGTGTGCCGGGCTATGACACGTACGATCGCACATGTGGGATCCTGATCTCCTCGCCGAATGCTCAGGTCTATTATCACATGGATCTGCCGGGTCAGTCGCTGTGGCAGCTCCATGGGCGCAAGCGTGTCCATCTCTATCCCACCCACGCGCCCTTCCTGACCGGAGAGCAACTGGAGCGCATCGCGCTGTTCGAGGTGGAGGTCGATATCCCCTACGAGCCCTGGTACGACGAACATGCCGAGGCGTTCGAGATCGGTCCCGGCGAGATGCTGCACTGGCCGCTCAACGCGCCCCATCGCGTCGAAAATCTTGATTGTCTCAACGTCTCGATGACGACCGAGTACTGGACGGAAGACATCCGGCGCTCGCAGATCATCAACATGGCGAACGCCATTCTGCGCAACAAGGCCGGCATCACGCCACGCAGCCGTAAAACGTCTGGGCCGGGGTTCTTCGCCAAGGCCATCCTGCAGGCGTCAGTCAAGCGGGCGGGTCTCTTGAAGCGGGAGCGCCGGGCCCGCCGCCCGATCACCTTCCGCCTCGACGAACGCGATCTCGGCCGCGTGGTGGAACTCGCGGATGCTGCGGAATGACTGACCTGTCCCGCAACAGGCTCGTTTCACTTGAGGGCGCTGAGCCTTTGCGGGGCGCAATCGCCCCTCCCGGTCCCTTCAGGATCGAGTTGCTGACGGGCGCACATGACGTGCTGCACTGCCTGGGCACGGCGGCACCCCAGTCCACTGGAACGGTGTTTCAGACCCGCTTCTGGCTCAAGCCGCACTTCGCAGCCCTCGCCCGCGCCCAGGAAGCCCAGCCGGTCTGCCTTGTCGCCAGAACACGGGATGGCGGACTTGCACTTGCCTTGCCGCTTCTTCATCGGCGCGAAGGCGGCCTGTCCGTCTTGCGCTCACCCTCGCTCGGGGTGTCCGACTACGGCGGGCCTCTGATCGGGCCGCGGGCGCCAACCGATCGCACGGGAGCACGCCGTCTCTGGCACGACTTGCGGGCCGCAATGCCGGCGTGCGATGCCGTTCACATTGAGAACATGCCGATCGCCATCGGCAACCGCGACAATCCTCTGGCTCTTTTGTCCAGCGTCGTGCCGGCCCGCCATCAGCGCAACGTCGTTGCTGTCAACGGCGATGTTGATAAGCTTCTGCGCTCGCGCGGCAAGCACTATCTCAAAGAAGCGCGCCGGTGTGAGCGCCTCCTGCACCAGTGCCGTGACGTTGCGTTCGAGCGGGCGCAGACGGAAGAAGAGATCGCGGCGGCCTACAGCACGTTGAGGGCCCAACAGGCGGAACGGCGCAGGGCTGCGGGGGACACCTACATTCTCGACGACCCGGCGTATGACGAATTCTATCTTTCCGTGCTGCGCTCCCCGCCTGATGACGCCACAGCCCATCTGTTCACGCTGTCGGGCAACGGTGAGGTCTGTGCTGCACTTCTGGGCGTTGCGCGCGGGTCCACATTCACGCTTCTGCGCATCTCGACCGCCGGTGGCACATGGCTGCGCATGTCACCAGGCCGTCTGATCATCATCGAGGCGATGCGCTACTTCACCGCGCGCGGCATGACCACGTTCGACATGGGAATCGGTGAGTATGCCTTCAAGGACCGGTTCGGCGCTGAGGGCGAACCACTGGTGTCACTCTCCGCGGCGTTGAGCCTCAAGGGCTGGCCGCACGTCCTGGCCCACCGCGCAAAGGCGGGTGTGCGGAGGCTTCTGCGGCCCCCAGCGCATTGAGACCGCAGCACCGTCCACACCCATGCGGGCATGGCTCGGTTTGCCAGTCCGGCGCGATCCGCTATAAGGCGCTTCCATCCATGGCGGGCCAATCCCGAGGCCCCACAACCCCTGACGACACATGTCCAAGAAAAATGAGGACCCCGGCGCGGTGCAGCGCCCCCGGCCGCGTCTGCCGCGGGGCTTGCGCGATATCGGCGCGGCCGAAATCCGTGCTGAGCGCGCGATGCTGGACACCATCCGGGAGGTCTACGAGCGCTACGGCTTCGAGCCCCTGCAGACGCCGGCGCTCGAATACACCGACGCACTCGGCAAGTTTCTCCCGGATCAGGACCGCCCCAACGAGGGCGTGTTCTCGCTCAAGGACGATGACGAGCAGTGGATGTCACTGCGCTACGACCTGACC
>CAZZPH010000404.1:0-2611 GCA_964655725.1 uncultured Hyphomicrobium sp. | reverse complement strand
AGGCGAATGTCATTGGCGATCTTGAAGCAGCTCATGGCGACCGTCGTGATCGCGCCATGCGAGAACACCATCGCGTCGTGTGCAGCCAGCGCTTCGAACTTATTGGGCGCGGAAGTGAAGGGTAGCCCCGTGAGGTCGGCAATGCGCGCGGCGATTTTGTCCGCAAAGCCGGCGGGCGAGGCAAGTCCCGTACCGACAGCCGTGCCACCTTGTGCGAGTTCCATCACTGCGGGCAATGTCATTCGGATGCGCGCAATTCCGTTCTCGATCTGCTGGGCATAGCCGGAGAACTCCTGGCCCAGCGTAATGGGCGTGGCGTCTTGCGTATGCGTGCGGCCGATCTTGATGATGTGCGCCCAGTCCTTCGCCTTGGCATCGATCGCACGGCGCAGATGGTCCAGAGCCGGGATCAAACGGTGCACGACCTCTTCCGCGCACGCGACATGCATCGCGGTCGGGAACGTGTCGTTCGACGACTGGCTCATGTTGACGTGATCGTTGGGATGAACAGGAGCCTTGGAGCCCATCGTGCCTGAGAGCATCTCGATCGCGCGGTTGGAGATTACCTCGTTGGCGTTCATGTTGGATTGCGTGCCCGAGCCCGTCTGCCACACGACGAGCGGAAAGTGATCGTCGAGCTTACCGTCGATGACCTCTTGCGCGGCCTCGACGATCACCTTGCCAAGCTTCGGATCGAGCTTGCCGAGCGCCATGTTGGTCTCAGCGGCCGCGCGTTTGACGATGCCGAGTGCGCGGATGACGGGCTTGGGCTGGCGCTCCCAGCCAATTTTGAAATTGCCAAGCGAGCGCTCGGCCTGCGCGCCCCAGTAACGTGTGGCATCGACCTCGATGGGGCCGAAGGTATCGGTCTCGGTGCGGGTGGACTTGGTCGGCATCGGGCTCTCGCGCTGCTGAGGAGGTGATGGCAGGCGATAGCACAGCTTCCACCGCAAGGGCGAGACGAACGCCGCCGCCACCCCGGCCATATGCATTTTGCGGACTTAACATGCTCTCTTTCCGCCATGTTTTGGCGGGTAAGCTCACGGTCAAGCGCGCGATTCGGGGCAGCGAAACGGGCGTAGGCGCGCCGGCATCGTGCCGGGTTCTCGTGGCGTTACGTGCGTGTCAGGCTGAAGCGGGCCAGCCGAGCGGAATTCTAAAAGCGGTCAACAGATAGGATCACGCCCATGAACACGTCTGTCATCGTGATGATCGTGACGCTTGCCATGCCCAATGGCGATGCCAGCGTCGAGGTAAAGCCGATGGAGAGCGCCGAACAGTGCCGCCAAGCAGCCGACATCGAGGTTTCCGATCCGTTTGTTGCGAGTGTCGAATGCTCCGAGCTTCTGGATGGTAAGCTCGAGCTGGAATTCCACCACCGCGGCCGGGACAACAATGCTACGCCCTCCACCACCAATCCCGGGGCGACGGGCTGAAGCTGGAATCGGCAGGATTGGTAGGAGCCGCAGGTCTATTTCTTGCGGAACCGGTCGAAATCGAGGATCTGCGCCCCGCTGCCAGGCGTGCTGCCCGTCTGTGAGGGCGCCGCGCGCTCCTCGTCATTGTCCACGCTCGGGTGCGAGGGGGTGGTATCGATCGTATCGGCGGAGAGCGCTGGTTGCGCCGCTGGTACGGGGCGGATTTTGCCCTCTGTTGCCGACGGAGTATCGGCTCCCTCAGCTGTCGCCGCTGCCTTAGGCTTGCGCGGGCTGCGGGGCTTGCGGGCGCCGCCGCCGCGCGTGGGGCCCGTCCGCACATCATCGTCCAGGCCATTCGATGTGATGCCCTGCTGACCGAGCCCGAGGTCGGCCTCCTCGAACTGCAGGCCATAGCGCACGGAGGGATCGAAGAACACCTTGATGGCTGCGAACGGCACGACGAGGCGCTCTGGAATGCCATCGAACGTGAGTTTCACTTCGAAGCGATCCTCGGCAACGATCAGGTCCCAGAAACGGTGCTGGAGCACGATCGTCATCTCGCGCGGGTATTTCTCCTTGAGTCGCTTGGACAGCCCGATGCCTGGCATGGACGTGTCGAAGGCAATGTAGAAATGATGCTCGCCCGGCAGCCCGGATTTCGCCGTGCGGGCCAGAACGGCGCGCACGACGCCGCGCATCGCATCGCTTTGCAGCGTCTCATAGTCGATCGAATGACTGCCCGTCATGGCGCTGCCGTTTCGTCCCCCTCGTCGATCCCCCGCGCCGAACGCCAGCCGACTTCGCTGACACGTGGATCCTGGCCCGCCCGCGGCCGACGCGGCCGCGCGATGAAGTGGAGGGCTTCTGTTGCCCGGTGCCCTCCGGACCGCGCCTTACCCGGCTAGGGGCAAGGGCTTTCAAGTTCAGGCTTTTCGCGCCGCATTACGCAGCGAGAGCAGCCTCAGCATAGTTGTCATTGGCAACTATTCTGAATGACCCGATAACGGTGGTATCATGCCGAGCGAAAGCAAAGCCCTTTACACCCTCGTCGATCCTGGTTCGCCCCCATACTGTTTGCGCCTTGCGACTCCCCTTCCGGGGAGCCGGCCGCAAAGCGCGGTAAGATCTGGTGGAGGCGCCGGGTACTGCCCCCGGGTCCGAATGGCTTATTACGACCGCGTTTATCGCCATAG
>CAZZPH010000403.1:0-2614 GCA_964655725.1 uncultured Hyphomicrobium sp. | reverse complement strand
CTGCAACCGATCCTCGAGCGCGAGAAGCGCCTGCTCGAACCCTGACATGGCCCACCCCGACATTCCGACCGCGCCCCGATGCTACAGCGCGGTCTCCGCCTTTGGAACAGCGGAAGGCTCGGATAGCGGGTCAACCCGAATCGTCGCCGATGCAGGGGTAGTGGGTCAGTTTGAACGGCGCCTGAATATGTTCCTGTGGACAGGAAGTGGCGCGGGCCGTTTACCATCTCCACAAGGAGATAATCGGGGGCTACGGTGCCACCACGCGCAAGAGGTCGATGGCGCATCGCCTTGGCCGAGGACGGGCGCGGTATGCGAGCGCGGCGAGCGCACAGTGCCGTGGCATTGGAGGCGGCGATGGCCAGCAGCCTTTAGGAATGAGTTGCACTCGGCCGAGAAAGTTGCAACTTTCGTCGCCAGCACAGCCGCGGCAAACCGAGGATGACGAGAATGTCGTTGGGAAAGGCTGATTCAGCCAATGAACTCCTCGACTTTGCCGCCAACCAGCGGTTTGCCACCATCCTCGCGGACCCTCCCTGGAGGTTCATAAACCGCACCGGGAAGATGGCGCCCGAACATCGCCGTCTCTTGCGCTACGGCACGCTCACAGGCGACGAGATCGCCGCCCTCCCGATTGCTGAGGTGGCATCGGTGCCTGCCCATCTATATCTGTGGGTTCCGAATGCGCTATTGCCGCAAGGTCTCAGAGTTATGGAATCATGGGGATTTGAGTATAAGACCAATATTGTCTGGCACAAGTTACGCAAAGATGGCGCTTCGGACGGTCGTGGTGTTGGTTTCTATTTTCGCAATGTAACTGAACTTTTGTTGTTTGGCATTCGCGGCAAAAACGCCCGCACTCTTGCTCCTGGACGCCGGCAAGTCAATTACATGGGAACGCGTAAACGTGAGCATTCGCGTAAACCAGACGAGCAATACGATATTATCGAAGCGTGCAGCCCTAGTCCTTACCTTGAACTGTTCGCACGCGGGAGCCGACATCAATGGTCTTCGTGGGGCAATCAGGCCTATGACGACTATAGTCCGACTTGGAACACTTACGCTCATAACTCTGCGAGCGACAAGCGCATCGGCGTGAGATAGCGATAGCGCTCACATTTCTATGTCGTCGCCGGGGTCTTCTGTAGGAGGTTGCATCTGAACTTCTGCGACTACTTCTGGCAATGGCGCCCCGTCATCGACATAAAGAGCCGACGTGATAGCGAACGTAAGCACCGGGCAGCCGCCTCCGCCGCCTCCATCTAATCGCGGCCAAAGTTTCATATGATGTGTTGTAGAGGCACCATAAGACTGACCTTTTCCAAGCTCGTTGAATATTCTCTGCAGGTCGGTTGCACGAGTTATGATAACGCCCACGTCAATTGCTCGCAGATCGAACAGCAGCCTAAAATTGTTTAGATCACGATCAAAGAAAGGGTCTTTATTGTTCCATTCTATCTCAATGGCAACTCGTCCTTTGTAGCAATCTACAGAGTGTGTTGGGCTCTGATACTCTTGGTCATCAATTTTAATTGATGTTGCAAAATCCTTCTCGATCCATCCTCGGCCATAGAAAGCCTGATCAATCTGCCGTGATATCGGCGATCTGTTCCTTCCGGCTGCTTCTATATGAGATCGGAGGAGGCGGAATTCACGAAGAACAACTAGGAGGTCGTCCCACTCGGCGCGGCAAGCGGTGTTCAAGATGCCGGCAGCATTGCGCCACTCCTTGACGAGATACTTCTCCCGGAGATCGTCAGGAATGAGGTGAAGCGTTGACATGAAGCTTCCGCGCACACGGTGGCTGGCCCACCATGCCGGAAAACGCGAGACGGATCTACCCTTCGCCGGCAGCGGCGGCGCTAATCCAACAGCGCGGCGATATCCTCAACCGACCACAGCCGATCCGTCACCCCGGCAGCCATGGCGGGCGTCACCCGAAGGGTCTGATGGATGCGCACGAAATTGTAGTACATGAAGTGCAGCGCTACGGCGGCCTCGCCATGGTCAACATCGCCGCCTCGATGCTGTTCGCCGAGATCTCCGGCTCGGCCGTCGCGGATGTCGCCGCGCAGGGCACGATCCTCATCCCGCAGATGGAAAAGCGCGGCTACCCGCGCGCCTTTGCCGCCGCGATCACCTCCGCCTCGGCCTCGATCGCGATCATCATCCCGCCCAGTCTCGCCTTCATCATCTACGGCGCGCTCGCCCAGGTGTCGGTCGCCAAGCTGTTCGTCGCCGGCGTGGTGCCGGGGGTGCTGCTCGCCGCGGCGCTCGCCGCCTTCGCCTACGCCTTCGCGGTGCGCTACGACTGGCCGACCGAGGGGCGCTTCGAGCTGCGCCGCGTCGGGCGGAGCTTCCGGCGCGCGATCTGGGGGCTCACCCTGCCGATCATCATTCTCGGCGGCATCCTCGGCGGCATCTTCACCCCCACCGAGGCGGGGGCGATGGCGGTGCTGGCAGCACTCCTGATCGGCCTCCTGGTCACCCGCCGCTTCCCCTTGCAGGAGCTGCCCGAGATCTTCCTGGTCGCCGCCAAGCGGACCAGCATCGTGCTGTTGATGGTCGCTACCTCCTACGCGTTCGGCTGGTACCTCGCCAACCAGGGCATCCC
>CAZZPH010000402.1:0-2620 GCA_964655725.1 uncultured Hyphomicrobium sp. | reverse complement strand
CCACGCCGTGCATCCTGGCGATGGCGATGTGCACATTCGTACAGAACTGGCACTGGTTGCGACGCGATGCTTCAAGGATGACGAGTTCCTTGACGTCGCGCTCAACGATCCCGCCAGGATAGAGCCCCTCGCTTAGTGCGCTGAAACCCCGGAGAAGCTCCGGTCGGAGTGATAGAGCTTGGAGCATTTCGCCGGGCCGCCCACCGCGCCTGACAGCCTCGACGCTTTCAGCAAAGGCCGGGTCGTCTCGGACGAGCTCGAAGGCATTCTGAATCTCTTTGTCGCTGACGCGGATTCGCATGGGTAATCACCTAAAAAACCGTGAACTGAACATGAGTATTCCTTGCAACCTGGAAACGCCAGATCTTGCCGCACTGACCATACCGTGGCGTTGGACTGAGATCGAATCGCTCACGAGTCAAAGATGCCCGGATCGAGAAGAGGGAGTCGCGCCGTCGCCCCTCACGCGAACAACGTGCGAAAATGTCCCAAGCGCTCAATCCAAAAATACGGCAGAAATCGCAAATCATCGGAATAAGCCGCGCACATAGCGGTGTTCCCCATTGGCAACCCGGAGGCAAAACTGCATGACCAAGCCCCAACTCGTGACTCCCTTCCAGCGCTCTCATCTTGGGGCGTCGGCTGTTATTCTCATCGCAGCACTCGGCGTGATCGCGATAATCGTCGCCGCGATTCTCACGATTGCTGGCCCAAAAACCTTCCCGATAGTTCAGGTTAATGAAAACCTTCAGGTGGTTCAGGTCCGAGACGACGGGTTCCGCCAAGTGCAACGCCCCGGCTCGGTGAGTCTTGATGAGGAATACGACCTTGCCGGCTTGACGATCCCCCGAGACGAGATCCACACACTACTGCCCCGCGACGCGATTCCGGCTTTGACGGATCCAGCGCTCGAACCCGCCACCGAGGCTGACTGGTTACCCGACAGCGCGCGTATGATCGAGGTGAAGATCGGCGGCGAGGTTCTGGGAGTGCCTCTGCGGATTCTCAACTGGCACGAGATCGTCAACATCACGCTTGGCGGCGAGCCGATTGCCGTCACGTACTGCCCGCTGTGCGATTCGGCATCGGTTTTCTCCCGGCGCGTGCGGCTATCGGATACCAAAACCGTTACGCTCGAGTTCGGTGTTTCCGGCGCCCTCTACAACTCCAATGTGATCATGTATGACCGCAAAGACCGGGGCTTATGGAGCCAACTGGCAATGCACGCAATCTCCGGGCCGCTTGCCGGAACGGCGCTAGACATGCTGCCCGTGCGCCTCGTGCTCTTCTCCGAATTCAAGCAGGCCAACCCCGGCGCTCCGATTGTCAGCAAAGAAACCGGCCACAACCGCAACTACCACATCTCGTCCTACGAAGACTATTTCGCGCACGACCGTCTGCTGGTGCCCGTGGCGGGCGTAGGTGACATCCTCCCTATGAAAACATTGGGAGTCGGCGTTGCCACGGACGACCAGGCGTGGTTCGTGCCCCAGGATATTATCGGTGACAAGTTCACGCTCACCACGCCCGTAGGCCCTGTCGAAATGACGACAGGCGAAGCAGGAGTCAGCGTGAACAGCGCTCCCACAGGAGTGCGATATGCGCAGACATTTTACTACTCATGGTCTGCTTTCTATCCCCAAACGAAAGTCGTGTGCGAGAAGAACGACTGAACTTTCTCATGGCGCCGGTGGCGCTGTGCGCACTTAAACAGATAAACAGAAAGGAATACGTGACATGAACATGAACGGAACTCTCAGAGGGATCTCGATGAGTGTTGTCGCCCTGGCGATTGGTGGGGCTTCTCTGGCGATCGCCCAGTCCGGCACCCGCCCTTCTGCGCCGCGCGGGTCCGAACCCCGGCAGAGCGAGGCCCAGCGCGAAGCCGCCCGCTCCCCGCAGGTAATGGTCGTCGCCTTGCACGCCGACTGGTGCAGCAAGTGTCAGGTACTGAGTCCGAAGTTGATGAACGAGGTCGCGCCCACACTCGCCAAAAATGGCGCTCTTTTTGTCAAGATTGATCAAACTGACAAGGACTCCACCCAAGCCGAGTACCTCATGGCGGCGTTGGGTCTCGGAGACCTCTGGACCGAGCATGGAGGCAAGACCGGCTACGCCTTGCTCGTCGATCCGCAGTCCAAACGGGTAGTAGGGACGCTCAAAGCCGATCAGTCCGCCGATGCTATGAAGGCTTCGATCACAGGCGCGATGCGCAAGCGTTGAAACAATCAATGCTCCTTTTTCCCCTTACCGACGAGGGTCGGCTCTTCGCGGGAGCCGGTCGCCGGTTTTCTCAGCACACTCTGCCGCCGTCCGGACTCGGCGTTATGTGTTCGCTGCCGGCGCGCTACAAGGGCCGGCGGGCCAGACACTGCTACACTCGGTGACCCGGGCTGGGAAGGCGGAACTATGAAAGCGTCAGCGCTCTTTGTCAGGTGTCTCGAAACCGAAGGCGTCCAGTACATCTTCGCCGTCCCAGGCGAGGAGAACCTCGATCTGCTGGACTCGCTTTCACGCTCGAGCATCCGGCTGATACTCACCAGGCACGAGCAGGCCGCGGGGTTTATGGCGGCGACATACGGGCGTCTGACCGGCAAGGCCGGGGTCTGCCTGTCCACCC
>CAZZPH010000401.1:0-2635 GCA_964655725.1 uncultured Hyphomicrobium sp. | reverse complement strand
ATAGCCACGTGCGGAGAAACGATCGGGATACTCCAATCATGCTCACCTGCCTGCACGGCGCCCGGTCATGATTGACAATAAGATGATTGTATCCCTGCGCCCCGGCTCTGCCAAATCACATCACGCGTGCACATGCCGTTAAACACAGGATTTGCGACCCGCCCCCTCGCCGGCACAGCCTGCACGCTGATGAGCGCGGAGGTGCACGCGGGCTGAGGACGCTCCAACTCCCGAACGAACTCCCACTTGCTCCGGCGTGGCCACCCGTCCAAAATGACCTTAAAAGGACGTCGTCGCGCCATGGCATGTCCAGCCGGAAGCCGGATGCCGGCATCAGGTTTAGGAGGAGTCGAGCCCGATGGACCCACTGTTCTCGCTCCCGGCACTGACTGCTCTCCTCTTTGGCTATGTGCTGGGGTCCATTCCTTTTGGACTGATCCTGACCCGGCTCGCGGGCCTGGGCGATGTGCGCAACATTGGATCGGGCAACATCGGGGCGACCAACGTTCTGCGCACGGGCAACAAAGGGCTCGCCGTGCTGACTTTGGTGCTCGATGCGTTGAAGGGCACCGCTGCGGTCCTGATCGCGCATGAGGCTGGAGCGACGGCCGGCATCGCCATTTTGGCCGGATTGCTCGCCGGTCTTGGCGCATTCCTGGGACACGTGTTCCCGGTTTGGCTGGGTTTCAAAGGCGGCAAGGGCGTTGCCACCTACATTGGAGTTCTGCTCGGTGCGCTCTGGCCGGCCGCGCTCTTCTTCTGCGCCGTCTGGCTGGTGAGCGCGGTCCTGGCACGCTACTCCTCTCTGTCGGCCTTGCTCGCCAGTGTGCTCACACCTGTGTTCGCCTATCTGACCGGAGAGCCGGCGGTTGCACTTCTTGCCACCCTGATGACGGCGGTCGTCGTGTGGAAACACCAGGCCAACATCAAGCGCCTGCTCGCGGGCGAGGAGCCGAAGATCGGTGCCAAAGCCTGACCAGTTGCCACTTTACACACCGGCTCCCCTGCCCGTTGCGCCGCTGGGAGACGCGGAACGGCTGGCCTGTCTGCGTCTCATTCGCTCTGAGAATGTTGGTCCCGTCACCTTTCGCGAACTCATCAATCACTATGGCGGGGCTGAACGCGCCCTCGAAGCACTGCCGGACCTTGCTCGCCGGGGCGGACGAAAGATCCGGATCTGTCCGACAGACCGCGCGATGAAAGAATTGGAGGCCGCGGAACGGCTCGCAACCCGAATTCTTTTCACGATCGAGCCTGGCTTCCCGGCCGCACTGGCGCATCTCGATGCCCCTCCACCGGCGCTCTACGTCAAAGGCGACGTGAGCCTCCTGACGCGCTCGTCGATCGCCATCGTGGGCTCCCGGCAGGCCTCGGCCGCCGGCATCACCATGGCACGCAGGTTTGCGGGAGGTCTGGGTGGAAGGGGGTTTGCAACCATCTCCGGACTTGCGCGGGGCATCGACTCGGCGGTCCATGATGCAAGCCTCGCGACTGGCACCATCGCGGTCCTGGCGGGCGGGATCGATTTCGTCTATCCGCCCGAGAACGCGAAACTCCAAAGCGCGATTGCCGAGAACGGCTGCCTTGTCAGCGAAATGCCCCCGGGTTTCGAGCCACGCGGCAAAGACTTCCCGCGGCGCAACCGCCTGATCTCCGGTATCAGCCTTGGCGTCGTGGTGATCGAGGCCGCACGGCGGTCCGGTACGCTGCTGACAGCGCGCATGGCGCTGGAGCAGGGCCGCGAGGTGTTCGCCGTGCCCGGACACCCGCTTGATCCACGCGCGGAAGGCACCAATCACCTGATCAAATCGGGCGCAACGTTGGTCACCACTCCCGAAGATGTCCTTGACGCTCTGGCGCCGCTCGTGCCGCGCAGTGCGTCAGCCGAGGAGACTGCCCCGGTCTACGTCGCCGACCCGGGCCCTCCTCGCCCGCCGCCCCTTATCGCTGATGACGATCGAAGCCGCACACTCGCCGCGCTCGGGCCTCATCCCATTGCCATCGACGATCTGGCGCGCGCCACGGGCCTGGGGCCGCGCGAAATGCGCATCGTTCTGATGGAGCTTGATCTGGCGGGGCACATCGAGCGCCATGGCAACGCCATGGTGTCGCTCAAGATTGCAGAGCCCGCCAGAAGCTGACATCCTCAAAACCGATCACCGCGCGATCTTGCCGCCACCCTGGCGCGTAATGGCAACGATACTGGGGCGCGGCGGGGTGCCGTCACGAAAATCCGGCCAGCGGGTCGTAGGTGCCTCGAACGTAGCCGGCGCCTTGAGATCTTCGGATTCGCCGGGATGCTGAATGGCGACGAAGACCGTTTCCATGTCTGGGGTGAAGCACGGCCCGCACAGCTCCGCCCCTTCCGGACAACGGAAGAAAAGGCGCGAGGTGCCACGCAGCGCACCCTCGGTTTCCATCGACCACAACCCATCAGCACGCCCGGTCGCGACCTTCGAATTACCGTCGGTCGCAATCCACAGCCGGCCCTCCGCGTCAATCACGCTATTGTCGGGCATGCCGAACCATCCGTTGCCCGATGTCGCTGGATTGAACGTGGCACCGACCTCGGCAATGGCTGGGTCCCCGCACTTGACCAGGATCTCCCACGAGAAGCCCGTTGCAGCATGATCGC
>CAZZPH010000400.1:1505-2637 GCA_964655725.1 uncultured Hyphomicrobium sp. | reverse complement strand
CACGCTCGAACTCGATCTCCTTGTAGAAGACCACGAGCGAGGCCTTCTCGCCCTTGCGCACCTGGCATCCGACTTCCTGGAACTGCTTGTAGGTTCCCCAGACCGGCGTCGCGTAGCCTCTGAGCTGCGCCTCGACCCACAGCGACACCACGTTGATGCCGCGATACGCCTTCTTCGACTGAATGTTGGTCGGGCGGGTGATGGACCCCGCCGGGCGGTGCCAGGGCAGCTTGAACTCGCCCGCCCCCTTCTCGATCGCCTCTATGATTCGGTTGGTGATTTCCTCGTGAACGTCGATCCTCTTTGCCATGTCCGTGACCCTTGGCCATGCCGGCGCACGACTTCCGTGCTGCCTTCAGCGGCCAAGGCGCAAAGCGGGCTCTGTGACGGCACCGCACCCCGTCGCGAGGAGCGGCGAGGTGTCGGCAGGGCCGGAACGGAGTGGAGGAGGAAGGAGCGCCAGCGACGACCTTGCGGCGGCGGCACGTCCGCTATGATGGGAAGAGACAGGCAGACAATGATCTAGAATGGGCTCAGGTCAGATCAGCTTCTTGTTGATCGCCTCTTCCAGCTTCGCGATCTCGCCCATCACCCACTCGAAGTCGGGCGCGTCGCCGAACATCATGCCGGACATGGCCTCGTAGTCTTTTGCCAAGTCGTTGATGATATCATCCTGAGGAACCAGTCGTATCGAACCAGGTCTTGCTTCTTCGAGCTTTTCCCATCCGCGCTTGAACAATAGCAGCTTGTGCTCGCGCACCTTGGGGAGCAGTGCGATGTCACGGACGGCTTTCAAACCTTCAGGGCGGTCTCGCATCATCGCCACATCGTAGTAGTGGCGCGAGATGAGATTGTTCTCGCCCGGCTTGCGCTTCTCGTCGCGGAACCCACAGTGGATGCCGTGAAGAATCAACGCCTTCTCCCAGAAGGTGCGCTCTGCGGCGATGAGCGTTACGCCCTCCGTCACCAGCTTCAACTTCGTGCCCAGCTCGTGCTGAATGTAGGGCGCGATGCCCTTCTTCGCCTCAGGTTCGCGAGCGCCTCGAGCGCCGCACTCGATTTTCACCCACGGTTTGAGGTAGCCATCTGCCTTCAGGAGCGACGGATACTTCACCCGCAGCGACGACTTATC
>CAZZPH010000400.1:1120-1495 GCA_964655725.1 uncultured Hyphomicrobium sp. | reverse complement strand
CACCATCGTCCTCGAACGCGCATTCAGGGAGCAGCTTGGCGAGGTCGTCCTTCATCCGGCCCAGCACATGCGCGCTGCATTTTGCCTTTGTAACATCGACAGCGGCCTTGCGCTTCTTGCTCGTGATGCCAGCGGCAAGCGGATCGTCGGCAGCTTTAATGCCGAGCCCCGCGCGCGACACCACGATATCGATGTCTTCGGAGAACCGCTTGATCAGGCCATAGCCCTTCGAAAGTGACGTGCCGCCCTTGAAGTAGAGCTTCGGGCGATTTCCCAGGCCTTTGAACAGCGCGTCGATGACGCGGCAGACCCACAGGTCCTTCTCGATGGACTGCGCGTTGGTGCCGAGGCGGCCAGCAGCCGGGCTACCTGCCT
>CAZZPH010000400.1:0-1110 GCA_964655725.1 uncultured Hyphomicrobium sp. | reverse complement strand
CTCGAACACGTCCTTGCGGTCGCGCTCCTTGAGCTTCTCGAATTTGGCGTAGTCGGCGTTCATGCCGCCAAGGGTGCCCGATTCTCCACAATGCTGCGAGCGGCTGGAATGGCCCAGCCCGGGAGCTTGTTGAGGCCCTTCGCCAACGAGCGCTTTGCGTCGTCTGACGCCTGCTTGCGCAGGGTCGGGACGGCATCAGCCAACCGGTCGCCGGCATTGTCGTGCAGCCAAACGAGCGCCTGCACGATAACCGCTGCCGGTGTGTCGAGCCACGGGGACAGGACCGCACCGGCGGCGTTGAAAGTCACCGTGCGATTACCGATCGTGACATCGCCAAGATGACGGCTTGCCAAGAACTCTGGGCGAGTGGGCACCGCATGGGTCAGGCCGAGCGCGTTCGCGGCAGCCAGATTGCCCGGCACGACCTGCACATTGGCGCGCCGTTTCACGGCATCCACCACGGCATCGACGCTCGCCGGAGCTGGCTGATCCAGCACGGCACTATGGCGCGGCCAATCGTAGAGGCCACGACCCACGCGGCGAAGCGTTCCGGCCTTGCTGAGACGCGACAGTGCCTGGTCGACGGAGGCACGGTTACCCAGGTCGAGGAAGTCCTTCGGGGTGTACACGCGTACCCCCCGGCCATGGCCCCGCACGCGATTCAAGATTTTGTCAGCTACGCCAGACATCTGAGGTCACCTCTCGGGCTCTTCGAGTGTCAGATATATACACATAATTTCTGACAAAACAACTAACACGAATGCCTGTGGCAGAGCTCAGCCGTGCCCCGAACGGTCCTTCGCGGAAATCTTATCTATCTGAACGGGATAGCTTCCCGCTGGATGGGTTGGGTACAACTTGCCGAGGAGCTTGATCACGGATCGTCCTGCCGCTACCCGTTGCCTATGGCACGCGGGAGGGGGGATTTAGTGAACAATGACCAGTTACACGGCTCATCACGCCAAGTACCTGGCGCATAGGATCACTCTGACGGGGCACGGCGAGGACAGCTTCGCCAAGAGCCTGTCGACGGCCCGTGTCGACATGAAGCCGCATCAGGTCGAAGCCGCCCTTTTCGCACTCCAGTCTCCGCTCTCGAAGGGCGTCATC
>CAZZPH010000399.1:0-2640 GCA_964655725.1 uncultured Hyphomicrobium sp. | reverse complement strand
ACGAGATCGAGATCGGCGAGCACGCCGGCGAGTTGGTTCATGGCGAGGGCCCGTCTCACCTCCGTGTGGCGCTCGTCTTCTTTGAGGGCCTCATCGGCGCCTGCGCTGTAGAGGTTCGGGATGACGAGGTAGGAAGCGCGCCGATGATGGAGGAAGTGGCGGCGCACCCATTCCAGGTCCGCTGCATCATCAGTTCGCCGGATGACGGTCGTGATGGCGTCCTCGATCTGGCGCACCACCTCGCCCGATGGCCTCAAAGTGGCGGCGGGCGGTGGATTGAGAATTGCCAGCGCCAGGATGCCCAGATCGACCCCGATCGCTGCGAGTAGTGCGATCAGGTCGCGGCCGGTGATGGGCTCGCCCTCGGCGGTGTGCGAGAATGGTGCGTCGAAGCCAGAGGCGACGTAGGCGAAAAGCGATGACCCATAGGCGCCGATGTTGCGCCACAGGTTCTTGACGGCATTCGCCACACCGGCGGGGCCTTCACTGAACGCGGCCTCACGCAGTCGCAGCTCGGCCGGCTGGTCGGCCTGATCTGCCGCTTGGACAAGGCGCTGTGCAAGAGTCGGATCATAGCACGAAAAGCCCGGTTTGCCGGGCTGGACCGCCACAGTTTCGGCTAGCGCTCGCATTTCGGAGGCGGTGGATTTGCCCAGTTCATTGGAGCGTGCGGCAATGTTGCGGGCTTTGCCGCGGATCTCGGAGGCTTTCGACTCGAACGCTTTCTGCCGTTCCTCATAGGTCGCCCCGCCGAGCGCGGAAGCCGTCTCGCGCAATTCCTCTGCATCGCGCATGACGGGCTCCAGCCATGCCCGCGTCATGCCATCGCGCAGCGTCGCCACATTGTCGCGCACAGAGCGGCGAGCATTGTAGAGCGGGCCGCGTCCG
This sequence comes from uncultured Hyphomicrobium sp., assembly GCA_964655725.1. Lineage (GTDB taxonomy): Bacteria > Pseudomonadota > Alphaproteobacteria > Rhizobiales > Hyphomicrobiaceae > JAGVSR01. The sequence goes on along the minus strand of CAZZPH010000399.1, from coordinate 1,752 downwards.
GCGCCCGAAGCAGTCCCGCAGCTTCCTCCGCTCGATTCCTCGCGCGCCATCTGGCTTTCCGACCACGTCACGACGTTGTCGAGCTGAGAGCGCACAGCATCGAGACGGGCGGCGATCGCGCCGCTGGCATCGCGCGCATCCTCCTGCAGACCCGCCAATCCCGTGCGCGTGGCTTCCTCGCCCGAGATGAGGCTCCACCAGAAGCCGTATCCGAAACCGACCGACCACAGTGCCAGGAAGACGTACATGACGAGCATCACGAGGCGATCGGTGATCTTGCGCTTGGCGCCGAAAGTCTCGCGGAGTGCGAGCCACATCAGGAAGGTGAGGGCGACCACCACGCCGATGACCAGAACATCGCTCGAAACGGACAACGGGGCGGTTGATTCCACGCTCGACTGCGAGACGCCGACGATGAAGTCATGCATGCCGTGCCAGGTGGCATACCCCGACAGCAACAACAGCATCAGTGTGGCGATGCCGATCAGCGTATTGCGGCCGAGCAGATAGTAAAATGCGCTGCTGATGCTTTCGCGAACGCTGGACATGGTACGCACACTCCCCCTGACCCGTCTTTCGGAAAGGCGAATACAACAAATTGTTCAAGCTGTCGCGGGGGCATGTCTATCGAACATTGCCGCCACGGACGTGGTCCACATGCCGCGTTGCTCAAGCCCGGTTCCTGGGGCCTGAGTGGCGGCGTTCATGCTGCAGGTGCGTGGGGGAGGCCGAGGGCCAGTTGTACCGGCTTGAAAGAGCGCCTGTGAACCGGCGAAACGCCGAGTCGCTCGAGAGCTTCGCGGTGCTCGGGCGTGCCGTAGCCCTTGTGGCGTGCGAAGCCGTAGCCCGGGTGCTGGCGGTCCATCTCGATCATCAATCTGTCACGTGTCACTTTGGCGATGATCGACGCGGCTGCGATCGAGAGGCACTTTGCATCGCCCTTGACGATGGCGCGGGCTTCGCACGCGAGCCGGGGCGCCTTGTTGCCGTCGATGAGTGCAAGGCGAGGCTCTATACTGAGCCCGCGCACCGCCTCCGTCATAGCCCAGAGTGTCGCTGAGAGAATGTTGTCGCGATCAATGCGCTCGACATCCGCGATGCCGATCGACCAGACCGCACCGCTTTCCATGATGCGCCGGTACAGAATTGCGCGGGCATCCTCGTCGAGGGCCTTGCTGTCGTCGATTCCCGGCGGGATCACACCCTGGTCGAGGATCACGGCGGCGGCCACCACGGGGCCCGCCCAGGGACCCCGGCCGGCTTCGTCCACACCGGCGACTGGGCCGCGGCCGAGCGCAAGCTCGGCGCTTTCCAGCTCTAAGGTGGGGCGGATGCGCGAATCGCTGATCTTCATGGATCAAGCATCGAGCCCCACCCAATGCCTGTCAAAGGCAAACGGGGCAACGTTCCCCACGCCCAACACACTGGAACGGTATGATGGGGTAGATTGTGGCGGCCAGTCTGGTATGCCCCGGTGACAGCCCCGCTTCCAGCGGCTAAGTCCTGCCGCCATGCTTCATCTGAACGACCTCACCTTCCACATCGAGGGTAAGCGTATCCTCGACGGCGCGACTGCCGGCATCGCGACTGGCCACAAGGTCGGGCTCGTGGGCCGCAACGGTGCGGGCAAGTCCACGCTATTGAAACTCATCACCGGTGAACTCCATCCCGATGACGGTGCGATCACGACAGCCAAGGGCGCACGCATCGGCTATGTCACGCAGGAGGCTCCGGGAGGTCCTGAAAGCCTGA
>CAZZPH010000398.1:0-2643 GCA_964655725.1 uncultured Hyphomicrobium sp. | reverse complement strand
AGAGCTTGAAAACCACTTCTCGATAGCCTCGAGCGCAGCCTTCTTCGAGGGCCAAGCTTCGCGACCACCGATGTAGGTGAACTGTATTGCGTTTGCCTCGGCCTTCCCGACAAGCCGATCTGCCGACAGATCCTTGGTGACGATTCGAAACGCCGCGGCGTCCGAACCCGCCTCCCTGAGGCGTTTCACATAAGCATCAACGATCGCTCGATCGATGGGTGCCGTGTTGCGCTTGACTGGTGCGCGCGGCGCGTAGACCTGTCTCAGGTGGTCGAGAAAATCGTCCACCGATTCCTCGTCATGCCCATCAAAAAGGCGCACCAAATCACTCAGGTCATCCGCCATCTTCGCCGCTCCAGCGGCGTCGCAGATATCCTGGATATCTCCAATAAGATTGCGCAGCTCTTTGACGTGCATGATGCAAGTCCTTGATTTATCTTCCAGAGCCCTTAGGAAATATCCTCAGGCTCAACTATTCACAGTCCCCTTCTTATCGCGATTCTCCGCCTTCTTGCCCGCAGTCACGAAGGCGGCCATCGACTTGGAATCATGATCGCGCAGAATTGCGGCGAGCCTTTGCAGCGAGTCGGCTTCCGCAGCACGGCCCGCACGGCGATGACCGGCTGAAGCCGTTTCAAGAACCACCCGCGCACGCTCAACTTTCATGATACGACTCCTACTCGATACCGATACGCTCACAAATCTCATCACCCAACGGGTCCATGATGCCCTCGCGGAACATCCTGTCTTGGAGGTAGGCGATGTCCTCGCCTGCAGCACCCGACAGCGCCACCAACCGGTTAATGTTTCTGTTGAAGATATAAGGTTCGATCTGCAGGCTCGACAAGTCCCGTTTGACACGTGCAAGAGCATCCTGCTCGTCAGCACTGAGGCTGTTAACCCGTGACAGATTGACGACCACACCGGCAAATTTCAGGGCGGGGAATAATCGTCCTTGGAGCGATTTTACCTGCTGCATGAACCGGCCGACAGCTATTGCCGACAGCCCATCCGGTACAGTGGGCACGATCAAGTGGTGGCTGGCGCAAAGGGCATTTATCGCTGCCGTGGTCAGGCGGGGAGGAGTGTCAATGATGACCACGTCGAAGTTGTTCTGGATCTCCTTGCTGAGCAGTACGGTGCCGAGGTGATATCGAATGTCCGTGTCGATTTCCTCCAACAGCCATCGGAGCATGAGCCGGTTCTCAAGCTGATAGAACTCGTAGTTGGCTGGAATGACGCTCGTTCTAGGCAGCTTTGGTTGAAGCGGCTTGGCCAGGTTTAGGGCTTGGGAACCTGTCGTGCCGCCGCTCAGCAAGTCGTTAGCCAGCGATCCAGCATGTTGCAGTCCGACGGAGGAAAGCAATGTAGTAGACAGCGAGCCTTGGTAGTCCAGGTCGATCGCGAGGACCCGCTTGTTGCGTCGCTTTTCAAAGTATGCCGCAAGATTGACCGCGATCGTCGTCTTGCCCACACCCCCTTTGTGATTGCTGATGCAAATTATTCGAGTGCGGGAGTTGTTCAGACGGTCGAGGTATCCAGTGGGTGGAATTTCGGGATGAAGGCGCCAGAGTTCGTCTTCATCGGCGAGAAGAGCTTCTCTGATGCTTTCGTATTTGGTCAAGCGAGTTCGATATTTCTGTTTTTCTTGTGTGCACTCGCTTAATTCGCTCGAAGCGGTCTGTAACAACCGATCCCGATCTTTCAAGTTACTCTTCAGTTCCCCCAATTCGGGATTGAACAACTTTTCGACGACGCGTCGTGTGAAGTACCCAACGGCAACACCGGTTCCCAGTAATCCAAGAAGGATCTGCCAGTCGCCGAGATAAGCGATCAATTGATCCCAAACCATGACGCACCCCCCATACGCTGTGACGCATAATGATGGGATGGATCATAAGCGCATTTTCCGTGAACGGAAGCCCCGCTCTGCGCCTACCTCTCAAACCGCTTGAATTTGGATAGCGGTGGGGCTCGATCGCTGCATCGCCGAGGCGCCGCTTCTTGTCCACCTCGTAATCGGCGAGGTTTCCCTCGAACCATTCGACATGGCTGTCGCCCTCGAAGGCGAGGATGAGTGTGGCGAGATGATCGAGGAAGAAGCGATCGTAGCTGATGGCCACGGCGCAACCGGGGAAGTTTTCCAGTGCCGCTTCGAGCGCTCCCAGCGTCTCAACTTCGGGATCGGGGCGGCTCGCAGACGATGAAGACCGCTGTCAGAACTGGGGGCACGGCATCGATCAGCGCTCGTATTGGAGACGGCCAGCGCGGCGCTTGGCTTTTGCGCCCACGCTCGTTTTCCGCCGCGTGAGTTTGCGCATCACGACCTCGCCGAGAGGCGAGTCGGGCCATTTGCGCCACCAGCCCTTCTGCAGCCGCGCCGTTGATAGCGTCGATTCCACGGTTTCGGCCTTGGCCTCGTCGGCTGTGGCGAGCTTGTGCAAGTCGTCCTTGGCCTTGTGACGGACCTTGCGATGTGACAGCGCCTTGGAGAGGGGGATATTCTTGCGCGAACTCTTGTCGTTCTCGCCGTAAGTGTTGCGCCGGTCCTTCTTCAAGGACAGGCGCTTTTTCTCCTGTGGCGTTCGTGGTGTGCGAGCCATCCTACCGCTCAAACCGCTTGAACTTGATGCGGTGCGGCTC
>CAZZPH010000397.1:0-2656 GCA_964655725.1 uncultured Hyphomicrobium sp. | reverse complement strand
AATTCCGAGGTGATCCACGCCGGGATCTATTACCCGCCCGGCTCTTTGCGGGCCCGGCTGTGTGTGCGCGGCAAGGAGCTTCTCTACCAGTTCGCCGCCCAGTCGGGCGTAAAGGCGCTTCGCTGCGGCAAGTTGATTGTCGCGGCGTCTGATAAGGAAGCGCCCGCGCTTGATCAGATCATGGCGCGCGCCCGAGCCGCCGGCGTTGACGATCTCAAATCTTTGACGGCCGCCGAGGCACGGACGCTGGAACCCGAGATTTGCTGCACGCACGCGCTCCTCTCCCCGTCGACCGGCGTCATCGACAGCCACGCATTGATGCAGGCCTTAGAGGGCAGCCTGACCGCTGCTGATGGAGAGATAGTTCTGAAGGCCAACGTTACCGCAATCTCGCGCGATGCCTCCGGCTTGTTCGTCCTGAGTGTGGAAAGCCAGGGGGCAAGAACGAATGTCACCGCGCGCCACGTCATCAACGCGGCCGGCCTCGCCGCCCCCCACGTGAGCCGCTTACTTGGGCAGCGTATCCCATTCCAATCAGGCTTCACGCCCGAAACTGCCTATTTCTCGAAGGGGCATTACTACGCCTTGCGCGGCCGATCGCCATTCCGGCACCTCGTCTATCCCGTTCCTTCGGGCGCCTGGCTCGGCGTCCACTTGACACTCGATGTATCAGGCACGGCCAAATTCGGACCCGATCATGAGTGGGTCAATGACATCGACTACCACTTCGATGACAAGAGCGGCGCGCGGCAGCGGGCCTTCGAGACGGCAATCCGGCGCTATTGGCCAGGGCTGCCGGGCGGCGCGCTCGAACCCGGCACTACAGGAATCAGGCCGAAGATCTATGGCCCCGGGGACCCTGTCGCCGATTTCGCAATCCATGGACCCGAGGCTCATGGCGTAGACGGCTACATCGCGCTCCACGGGATCGAAAGCCCGGGGCTGACGTCATCAATGGCCATCGCAGAGTATGTGGCAGCTCTCGTCCCGGGCACGCACTGAAGCGGCCCTACCGATCGCTACTCGAGATCAGCTGGTCATCTGTTCGATGTGGGCAAGCAGCCGGTCGATCAGATCCTCTGGCTTGGAATCCGCCGTTTCCAGATGAACCTCAGGCGCTTCCGGCGGCTCATAGTCGGAGCTGATGCCCGTGAAGTTCGCAATCAGCCCCTGGCGCGCCTTGCGATAAAGCCCCTTGGGATCGCGCTCTTCACACACGTCCAGTGGCGTATCGACGAAAACCTCGAGGAACTCACCGTCTGCGAAAAGCTCGCGCGCCATGCGCCGTTCTGCCCGAAACGGTGAGATGAACGAGACGAGCACAATCAAGCCTGCATCGACCATGAGCTTGGCGACCTCAGCGACACGGCGGATATTCTCGACGCGGTCGGCATCCGTGAAGCCCAGATCCCGGCTGAGACCATGCCGGACATTGTCACCGTCGAGAATGTAGGTATGCCTGCCGTTGGCATGCAGCCGCTTCTCAAGCAGGTTCGCGAGTGTCGATTTTCCCGACGCGGAAAGACCCGTGAACCACAAACAGCAAGGCTTCTGATGCTTGGCTTGTGCGCGGGCAGCTTTATTGATCGCCAGCGCCTGCCAATGGACGTTCTGCGCCCGGCGCAGGCCGAACTGGATCATTCCAGCGCCCACGGTATCGTTGGTCAGCTTATCGATCAGGATGAAGCTGCCCAAGTCGCGTGACGTTTCGTAAGGCTCAAACGCCAGCGGCCGGGATAGCGAGAGGTTGCACAGTCCGATCTCGTTCAGATCGAGATGACGCGCCGCGACGTGTTCCAGACTGTCGACGTTGATCTTATGCTTCAGTGCTGTGACGGTCGCTGTGGCTGTCTGCGTGCCGCATTTGATGATGTAGGGCCTGCCTGGCAACATGGGCTCGTCGTTCATCCAGACGACATGGGCGGCCACTTGATCAGTGCACTCAGGCCTATCCTCTGCATCGGCGATGACATCGCCGCGCGATACGTCGACCTCATCAGCCAGAACGAGAGTAATCGCGTCATCGGCGCGGGCCGAATCCCGTTCTCCGTCCGCTGTCACGATCCGGGCAACCTGACTGGTCCGGCCTGACGGCAGTACGGCGACTTTTCTGCCCGTGGCAATCGAGCCGCTGACGATGTTGCCTGCGAATCCGCGAAAATCGGCGTTCGGCCTGGAGACCAGTTGAACGGGCATCCGGAAGGGCCGTTCGACCGCTCTCTCGCCCGCCTCAGTTTCTTCCAGAACGTCAAGCAGGGCCGGCCCCGCGTACCATGGCATGGACGGACCTCTGGCACAGACGTTCTCGCCCGATCGCGCGACAACGGGAATGCATGTGAGGTGCGCAAGTCCGATCTCAGCGGCAAGCCGGCGGAAATCGCCGGCAATCTCCTCGAAGCGATCCTGGGAGAAAGACACAAGATCCATCTTGTTCACGGCAAGCCCGACGTGCCGGATGCCGAGCAGATGCGCGATAAAGCTGTGCCGCCGCGTCTGGGTGAGAATGCCTTTGCGGGCGTCGATCAGGATAACAGCGAAATCGCAGGTGCTGGCGCCGGTGGCCATGTTGCGCGTGTACTGCACGTGGCCCGGCGTATCGGCGACGATGAATTTGCGGCGTGGCGTCGAGAAATACCGGTAGGCGACATCGATGGTG
>CAZZPH010000396.1:0-2664 GCA_964655725.1 uncultured Hyphomicrobium sp. | reverse complement strand
GCGGGACCTCAGCCATGATGGCATCAAGAGTATTGCGAGCGACGTGTGGCGCCATGATTGTGGGCGCTCTGGCCATCGCTGGTATGTGGGATGCGCGGGCCGAGGGGGCGGTGGGTGCCAAAGACATTGGGCCGCAGAGTGCCGCCTGTGATGCGCACGATAAGGCAACGGCGGCGTGGACCGCCTGCGTCGGAGCGGCACGGTCTGATATCCCCGATGCCGAACTTTTCTATGCCGGCTATTGGCTCGCCAAATCGGGCCGGTACAGCGAAGCGCTGTCGTACCTCAACAGGGCGCGCAACAAGGATGCGCGCATCCTGACCTACATTGGGTTCGCCACCCGCAAACTCGGCCGCGTCGACGAGGCGCTCCCGCTTTATGCCGCGGCGCTGGAAAAGGACCCCGGCTACGTGGTCGCCCGCGCCTATCTCGGCGAGGCCTACCTCATGCGCGGGGAGCCCGCGCTCGCCCGTGCCCAGCTCGAGGCGATCGGTCAGCAATGCGGGACCACCTGCGCGGCCTACATTGACCTTCAGCATCACGTCGCCGAATTCGAGGCGCAGCGCGGCTCGCGCGGCTGATGGCTGACCAATCTTCGTGAATTTCCGATAGGCTGGCGCTTCCTGCCGTGCTCAACCGTCCGACTTCGGTTATGAAGCCCATCATGAGCTGGGGCAAGGACGACGAGCCGGGCGCACGGCGCGGCTATCATCATGGCAACCTGCGCGAGGCCTTGATTAAGGCCGCGCTGGATCTTATCGCGCAGAAGGGCCCGGCAGGGTTCACGTTCGCGGAGGCAGCGCGCGCGGCTGGAGTTTCGCCGGCCGCTCCCTACCGGCATTTCCGGGATCGCGATGCCTTGATCGCCGATGTCGCGCGCCAGGGGTTCCGCGCCTTTGCCGATGCACTCGAACGTGCCTGGGATCGCGGACGGCCCGCGCCGCGCGCGGCATTCGAGCGGCTCGGTGCGGCCTATCTGGCATTTGCCCGCAATGAGCCGGCTTATTTTTCCGCGATGTTCGAGTCGGGCCTCGCAGCAGCCGATTATCCTGAGCTTCGAACCGAGGGCGACCGTGCCTTCGGAGTTCTGCGCGAGGCCTGCGAGGCCGTCGCCGCGACACTGCCGGCAAAGCGGCGCCCGCCGCCGCTGATGATGGCGCTGCATGTGTGGTCGCTTTCGCACGGCATTGCAGCTCTGTTTGCCCGCGGCGACCGCGCCCGCCGGCCAATCCCCATGCCGCCTGAGGACCTCTTGGAGGCCGCGATCCTCATCTACCTCGACGGACTGGCCGAGCCCTCGGCCAAGATCTGATCCGGTCCGCTGCCCGTGACGCAGAGCGCTCGGTCACGTGGGCCTTGAGATGACAGCCCTCGCGCAGCCCAACCTCCGAAAAAAATGCTGCGTCTGGCTCCCGGTGCCTTGACGGGGCCACGAATACCCTCCACATAAGTGAATGTAATGAACATTCACATACGTTGCCAAAGCGAGGAGTTGACGGTGAGATGTGCAACCGAGCGAGGGTGAGATGAATGACGTGATCATGAAGCTCGACACTTGGGGTCTGCCGGCTTGGATCGCCCTAATGGTCGTCAGTTTCGTACTCTTCTGGCCGATCGGCCTGATGGTGTTGGCCTTCTTGATATGGAGTGGACGCATGGGTTGTGGTTCAAGGCGCGACAGGGGGTCCTGGCAGTCACGTGTGGCGGAGACTTGGGAGCGCAAGTCGGCCTCGTTCTCATCGACTGGAAACCGGGCCTTCGATGAATACCGCGAAGAGACGCTGAGGCGTCTGGAAGAAGAAAGCCTCGAATTCCGGTCCTTTTTGGAGCGGTTGCGTCACGCCAAGGACCGTTCCGAATTCGATGCGTTTATGAGGGAGCGGCGTGAGAGTGCGTCTGCACCGGGCCAGGGCCCGGAGGAAAATCAGCCGCCTGCGAACGTCAGCCCCGCGCAGGGATGATGCGGCGGAGACGTCAGGGCGGCGTGTGCCCCCTGGAGGATCGACTAGCCCGGCCCGCGCAGTCACACGACTATGCGTGGGCCGGTTCACGGTTGGGGTTTTGGAGATCGGCCAACCTGCCTACGTTGGCCTCAGCGCCGAAGGATTGACCCCGCGTGCGCTGGCCGTGAGTAGCCGGTCGACGAATGCGGGTACGATCTGTGTCGCTTTCCCCTCGATGGCTTCGTCGAAGAATGTTCGCCCTTCGGACGGTTCAAGATTGAGTTCGATCGTGTAGGCGCCGTTCTCCGAGGCCATCGCCACGAATCCTGCCGCCGGATGCACGTTGCCGCTCGTGCCGATGGAGATGAAGAGATCGGCTTCGGCCAACTCCGCTGTAATCCGTTCCATATGGTAGGGCACTTCGCCAAACCAGACCACGTCAGGCCGCAGTGTGCCAGTTGACTTACAACTCGGGCAGGGCGTCTCCAGAAACATGTCGTCCTGCCATGGCAGGCGCACATTGCATCCCAGGCACCACGCCTTCATCGCCTCGCCATGCATATGAATGAGGTTGCGCGAGCCAGCCTGCTCGTGGAGCCGATCGACATTCTGAGTAATCAGCGTCACGGTGCCGGGATGCTCACGTTCGAGGCGTGCGAGTGCCCGGTGGGCTTCATTCGGTTCAACGGTCTTATGTGCGCGCCTTCGCATATTATAGAAT
>CAZZPH010000395.1:0-2716 GCA_964655725.1 uncultured Hyphomicrobium sp. | reverse complement strand
CCTGCGATCGCGACTTGTCGGCGACGAGGAGAGCGTCGGGCGTATCGACGATGATCAGATCCTCAACCCCGATCGTTGCCACCAGCCCACGCTCGGCGTGAATATAGCAGCCTGTGGTATCCTCCAGCACGGTTTCGCCATGCGCGTAATTCGCGTTCTCGTCGTGGGGCGCGATCTCCCACAGCGATGACCACGAGCCCACGTCGTTCCATCCGATGTCGACGGGCAGCATGGCCGCTTTGCCGGTCTTCTCCATGACCGCATAGTCGACGGAGATGTTGGGGGCCTCGGAGAAGGCTCGCCGTTCGAGCCGGAGGAAGCCCAGATCCTCAGCCGATCGAGACAGGGCCGCGCGGGCCGCATCAAGAATGCGCGGATCAAGCCGCTTGATCTCCTCCAGGAAGGTGCGCGCATGCAGTACGAAGATGCCGCTGTTCCAGAAGTAGCCGCCGTCGGCCAGGTATTCCGCAGCGGTCGCCGAATCGGGCTTTTCGCAGAAGGCTTCGACCTCGAATGCGCCACCCTTGAAGCCTTCGAGGGACGACCCGCGGCGGATATAGCCGTATCCCGTATGCGGGCTGGTCGGGGAAATGCCGAACAGCACCAGCCTGCCGGTCGATGCGACGGCAGCGGCGCGCTTGACAGCCTCGACGAACCGGATCTCATCCTTGACCGCATGATCGGATGGCATCACGACGAGGATAGCGTTGGGATTGTCGCTGAAGGCTGCGAGCGCGGCTACCGTGATCGCAGGAGCGGTGTTGCGCGCGACGGGCTCCAGAATGATCGACATTGCGCTGACATTGGCGCGGTCGAGTTCTTCTTTGACCAGGAAGCGGTGATCGTTGTTGCATAGAAGGATTGGCGCGGCGAAGCCTGCGTCCGCCTTCAATCGTCCGAGTGTTGCGCCGAGCAGTGTGGTGCCGCGGCCATTGAAGAAGTTGATGAACTGCTTGGGATACATCGATCGCGACAGCGGCCACAGCCGTGTGCCCGAACCACCCGACAGGATGACAGGATAGATGCTGGTCATTGCGTGCCGTTCCTCCCAGCCCGAGCGGCATGATCAAATGGGGTGAGGCCCGAAGCAGACGTGAGGCCTGGGCCGGCCCGCCACTGAGCCATATCAGGGGGCATATATCGTCTCAAGATATGGTTAACAGCAGCACCGGTCATTTGCGTATCCGGCTGGTTGATCAGCGCCAGGGCATCTCGATTTGAGACCTATTCGGCCGCCTCAGCATGGCCGGCCGCCTCGGCGAGGTATTTCTCCGCCTCCAGGGCCGCCATGCAACCCATGCCGGCGGCTGTGACCGCCTGGCGGTAGATCTCATCCTTGACGTCGCCGGCCGCGAACACGCCGGGAATGGAGGTCGCCGTCGAATCGGGCCGAGTGATCAGGTAACCTGAGCGATTGACTTCGAGTTGACCCTTGAAGAGCTCGGTGGCGGGCGCATGGCCGATGGCGATGAAGACGCCGTCGGCCGCCCGTTCGGTGATGTCGCCGGTGCGCGTGTCGCGCAGGCGAACACCGGTCACAGATTTGGGCTCGCTGGTGCCGACGATTTCCTCGATGGTGGCGTGCCAGATGACCTCGATTTTGGGGTTCTTGAACAAGCGATCCTGCAGGATCTTTTCGGCGCGGAACTGGTCACGGCGGTGCACGACGGTGACACGGCTGGCGAAGTTGGTCAGGAACAGGGCCTCCTCGACGGCCGTGTTGCCCCCACCAACGACGATGACCTCCTTGCCCTTATAAAAAAAGCCGTCGCATGTCGCGCACGCGGAGACACCAAAGCCCTTGAAGCGCTCCTCGGAGGGGATGCCGAGCCAGCGCGCCTGTGCGCCTGTGCAGATGATGAGGGAATCACAGGTGAAGGTGTCCCCTGAATCAGCTTCAAGCCGGAAGGGACGCTGCTTCAGATCCACTTTGGCGATGTGATCCATGATGATTTGCGTGCCGACGTGCTCGGCTTGCGCGCGCATCTGTTCCATCAGCCAGTGACCCTGGATCACCTCGGCGAAGCCCGGATAGTTCTCGACGTCGGTGGTGATGGTGAGCTGTCCACCGGGCTGGATACCCTGGATCATCACGGGCTCGAGCATGGCTCGCGCGGCATAGATCGCAGCGGTGTAACCTGCCGGGCCAGAGCCGAGGATGAGGACTTTGGCATGTGTGGTCTCGGACATGTCCGGCTCCCGTGTGGCGCAATCGGTCTGTGATCGTTTCGGCCCCATATATAGGCTCGGTGTCGAAACTGCGAGCCCCCTGACCTTGCAGATACGGTTTTGGCCGGTGGTGCAGCGCCCTGGCGCGGCGCGCACAGTGTGCGCCATCTTGTCCCGGCGGGACCTTGATGCTACCCGTGCACCCCTTGCATGCGGAACGAAGATGAGGGTGAGCACAGAACAGGATGAGCGCAACCAACGACTGGAAATCGGCGCTCGCGCCATCGCGGGAGGATTTCGAGACCATGGCTGCGGCCGCCTGGGACCGGCTGCCGGCGGATTTTCGCCAGATGTGCGGGGATCTTGTCATCCGCGTTGATGATTTCGCCACCGACGATGTGCTCGACGAGCTCGGCATCGAGAGCCCCTTTGATCTCATGGGGCTTTATCAGGGTGTCAGTCTCGACCAGAAGAGCGTCCTTGATTCGGTGCGCGAGCCGGACATGGTGTTCCTCTACCGGCGCGCCATTCTCGATTACTGGATCGA
>CAZZPH010000394.1:0-2723 GCA_964655725.1 uncultured Hyphomicrobium sp. | reverse complement strand
CGATGAGCTGCGTCACCTGGCTGCCGAAGTCGATGATGAGGACGGTATCCGTCATGGGCGAATGAGCTTGCTCCGCGTGAGGCGGGGCACGGTGACGTGCCGCGCCAGCGCTGATTATGGTGAGCGCGGGTAGACCATCGTGACCCCGCAGCGTCAAGTGGACTGTCGCTCTGTCGGCAGCCCGGGATGGGGATTGATACTGGATCGGCGTGCAAGCCTATGCCACACGGGGGGGTGTGGGGAGTCGCGGGACGGGCTTGGCGGATGAAGTCCGGCTCGCGGGCATTGCATCGGGGGAGGAAGTGGTGGTGGCCGAGGCTGGCGTTGGGGTCGTCTTCGTCGCGGCCATGGTCACGGCGATCGCGACGGGGCTGGGTGCGCTGCCCTTTCTCTTCATTCGCACGCTGGCCGTAAAGTGGGTCTCACTTGCCAATGCGATGGCGGCCGGGTTGATGCTGGCGGCGACCCATGCCCTTGTTGGCGAAGGCATCGCCATTGATCCCGTTCGGTTGATCATCGGCATCCTCCTGGGGCTTGCCGGCATTCTCGCCGCGCAGCGCTGGATCGACGACAAGGAACATTTTGAGTTTGCCAACCTCGCAGGGCTCGACGCACGCAAGGCGTTTTTGATCGTTGCCGTCATGACGGCACACTCGTTCGCCGAAGGTGTCGGGGTGGGTGTGGCGTTCGGCGGGACTGCCGAGTTTGCGACTTTCGTGACCCTCGCGATTGCGGTCCACAACATCCCCGAGGGGCTCGCCATCGCTCTTGTGCTCATTCCGCGCGGCACGCCCGTATGGCAGGCTGCGTTGTGGGGCTTCTTCTCAAGCCTGCCGCAGCCCCTCGCGGCGGTACCCTCCTATCTCGCCGTCGCCGCTTTCGAACCGCTACTTCCCGTGGGCCTCGGATTCGCCGCGGGCGCCATGATGTGGATGGTATTCTCTGAGCTCATTCCTGATGCCAACAAGGATGCCAAGCCGAGTGCGGTTGGCATCGTCGTCACGTTATCGTTTGCCGCGATGATCGCGTTTCAGTTTATCCTGCTGAAGGATTGAGGCGCCAAATGACGAAGTTGAGCGCTCCGGCATAGCTCACCCACACCAGATACGGCACGAACAGCCAGGCTGCGAGGCGGTCGAGCGGCCAGGCGAGTGCGATGAAGGCGACGATCGAGATCCACATCAAAATGAGATCGGCGAGCGCCCAGCCGATCTCCTGGCGGCCGAACATCAGCCACGACCATGCAGCGTTGAGTGCAAGGCCAATCACCCACACGGCCAGGGCCGCGCCCAGGCCCTGGGCTTCCCATACACGCCAGCCCGCAATTGCGATCATGGCGTAAAGGACCGTCCAGGCGATCGGAAAGAGCCAGTTGGGTGGAGTCCAAAACGGCTTCTGGAGGGACTCATACCACGGGCCAGGACCGTACAGCGAGCCTGTGGAGGCCGCGGCGATCACAAGGGCGAAAAAGGCGGCGAGCGCCAGATAGGAGGTCATCAGGTTGCTCCGAAGCATATTCTGAGGCTGGCACGTTCCGCCGATACGCAGGAAAACGTGTGACTGAGGTCACGACGCGACATGGTGCTCAATGCGCGCGGCGATGGGCAACCCATCACGACCCACCCGGCCAGGCCGCGCTGTCGGGATAGGGAAACCACCCGTCCTGCTCGCGGATTTCCGGGTCGATCAACACCATCTTCGTATGGCGGAACTGGTCGAGGCCTTCAATCCCCAGTTCGCGCCCCAATCCTGACATCTTGCGCCCGCCGAAGGGAACTGCGTCGTTGTCGAGCAGCGGTACGTTCACCCATACCATTCCCGACTGAATCTCATTGACGGCCCGCATCGCTTCGGCCAGATCGCGCGTGTAGATGTTGGCGCCCAGTCCGAAGCGCGAGCGGTTCGACAGTTCGATGGCTTCATCCAAAGAAGAGACTTTGACGATCGGCGCGACGGGGCCAAAGCTCTCGTCATTGACGATCGACATATCGGGGGTGACGCCCGTCAACACGGTCGCATCGGTGAACCAGCCGTGGTTCAGCCCCTTGGGCCTGCCGCCGCCGCACGCGACTTTCGCACCCTGGCGAACGGCGTTGGCGAGGATCGCTTCGTAGCGGTCGCGCTCCCGGGCCGACACCATCGGCCCCATGTCGACCTTGTCGAGCCCATTGCCGATTCTGATGCTCGAGGCTTCCGCGACAAGCTTTTCGACGAATGAATCGTGGATCGCCTCATGGACGTAGATGCGTTCCGCAGACGTGCACACCTGACCTGCATTGAGGAAGGCGGCAAACGCGGTCCCACGCGCGGCAATGTCAACCGGTGCGGAAGGCATGACGATGAAGGGATCATTGCCCGAGGCTTCGATGAGTGCCGGCTTGAATGTACGTGCGCATTCGGTGGCAACGGCCTGGGCGGTGGTCACTGAGCCGGTGAATGCAACGCCTGCGATGCGATCATCGGCGACGAGCCGGCGGCCGGCCTCTCCGCGCCCCGTGATGCATTGGACGAGCCCGGGAGGAAGCGGCTTGAAGGCATCCATCAGCAGGAGCGTCGAGAGTGAGGTGTAGTCGGACGGTTTGATCACCACGGCATTGCCCGCGCCGACGGCTGCGGCGACCTGCCAGAACAGAAGGAGGTAGGGATAGTTGAATGGGATGATGGCAGCGACGACCCCGAGCGGCTCCTTGAGTGTCAGATGGAGCTGGCCCGGTGAGGATGGC
>CAZZPH010000393.1:0-2732 GCA_964655725.1 uncultured Hyphomicrobium sp. | reverse complement strand
GTCACGCGCGAACGCATTCGCCAGATCGAAGCCAAAGCGCTGCGCAAGCTCAAACATCCGAGCCGCTCGCGCAAACTGCGCTCGTTCCTCGATAACTGACGGCGTGGTGGGACCGCAGCCGGTTCTTGAGTGCGTAGCTTTGGGTCGTGATCCCTTCACTGAGCCCGGACGCGCTCGACATCGTCGGCGGGGATGACCATGGGCTTGCCCTTTTCCAGGATGAAAGAATTGATCAGCACGAACCCTTCGGGGCCCGCCTTTGCCGAATGGATGGCATAGGCCGGCACCTCGAGGCTCTGGCCTGCCGTATAAGTTTGCGGGTCCTGGCCGTCGAAATGGAACGTCACCTCGCCCTGGTACACGAAGCTTGCTTCAGGTCCGGGATGCGCGTGACGGGCCGCCTCATAGCCCGGCGGAAACTCAACCCGCATTAGAATGGTTTCGTAAGCGGTGCCGGGAACGTCGAAGCGCTGCAGGATCGTCTGTTTGAGGCCCGCCACGGGCTCGGTGATCGGCACAGGGCCCCTCTCCCCCGTGCCGTTACCCGCCGCGGCCAAGCCGCCCGTTCCGGCAAGGAGCGCCAGAGAAAGCGCGATGACACGACCCGTGCCCATGGTGACACTCCTCCCTGCCAAGACCTGCAACCGCCGGGGTGACAGTACGTCACGCAGGCAACCCGACTGAAACTAAAATGCCGGACGGGCGAAGGAAACCAGATATCCCCTGCCGCGACCGGCGATGTTTCGTGCGCCATCATCGCGCTGGGATACCAACCGTTGCTCAGCACCGCAGAATCCGCGCTATGCTGTGACATCGAGTGATCCAGAGGAGCAGAACCGGCGTGACGTCTCGCACAGTCTTGATCACCGGGGCCTCGCGCGGCATCGGCCAGGTAACCGCTCAGCTATTCCACGACCGCGGGTGGAACGTCGCCGCCACGATGCGCTCGCCCAACAGGTGCGATCTGACCGCGGATGGCCGGCGCATGCGCACGTATCGTCTGGACGTCAGCGACACACAGTCAGTAACAGCCGCTGTCGCGGATATCCTGGCGGACTTCGGCACGATCGACGTTCTCGTCAACAACGCCGCATCGTGCATGCTGGCTCCCTTCGAGACGCTGTCCGAAGAGGAGGTCGCCCAACAGTTCGACATCAATGTGCACGGCGCCATGCGGATGACGCGGGCCGTCCTGCCTCACATGCGCGAACGCCGCACAGGACGGATCATCAACGTCTCCTCGATCTGCGGGCGCATGACGCTGCCCCTCTATTCGACGTACTGTGCCACCAAGTGGGCGCTGGAAGGGTTTTCCGAAGCATTGAATTACGAGCTCCGACAGCATGGCATCAAAATCAAACTGGTGGAGCCCGCCGTCTTCAAGACCGGGTCTTTCGAGCACCAGCTGACCGCCTTTGCGGAGCGCCCGGACCATCCAGCGTATGACGATTTTAGTAATCGCGTCCTGAAACGGATGAAACCTGCAGAGGCCCGTGCGCCGGGCCCTGAGGGCGTTGCCAAAGTGATCTGGAAGGCGGCCAACGACCGCTTCCCGCGCCTGCGCTATCCCGTGCGCAGTCACGCCATTCTCGGCGCGCGGTCCCTGCTGCCTGGCATGCTCTATACGCGCGCCGTGCGCCGCATCCTCAATGCGTGGTAGGTTGCATCAGCGCGAGGCCGAGCTTCGGGAGACCTAGGATGAGCAGCGGAATGTCAGAGGGCGGCCCGTTCAATTTCGGGTTTCTGGAGGCGTTCGGGGTCCCACTGCGGCGCTTCAAGGCGGGTGAGGTGCTGTTCCGGCGCGGCGAGGACGGGACGTGGATGGTCCTGGTCCTGGAGGGGCGGATTGACATCCACCTGGAGGACCGAATCGTGGAGACGGTCGGGCTTCACGGTATCGCGGGAGAAATGGCGATCATCGATCATGCCCCGCGGGCTGCGACGGCCATTGCGGCAAGTGCCGGCGAAATGGCCATCATCGATCGGGAAACCTTCCTCGATCTTGTGCGCGAAAATCCGGCATTCTCGCTCTATGTCATGCGCTGCCTCGCCGCGCGCGTGCGCCGCAAGACTGCCCTTTGATGACATCTCCCAGCGTCCGGCCTGGATCGGCGAAACGTGACGCCCAGCGTAGTTGGTCAGATCGTGCCGGCAGAGCGGCGGCTGTTGCGAACTGCTACATTCTTGCAACATCGCGATCGCGACAACCTCCATCCCCAGGCTTTTCACAGGCTTTCAGGGGCCCTGCGCCGCGAAGAATAGTTCGTTATTTCAAGATGATGCGCTCTCCACGTGGCCCATGCGCCACAGGCTATCACCAGACGGCGGCCAACGGCCTCTCCATCATTGTTGCGCAAGAGAGAATCATCGAGTCTGCAAACCTAACGGCCGGTCAGAGTGACCATCGTGTGCCGTTCTTGTCTGAGAGCGCGGCTTAGTTTGCGTACCGTGAGTAAGGCGTCCGCCATCGAAGATGCCAAACGCAGATTGGGAGAAGCTCTATGAAAACTATTAGCCTGAGCGCCTTGGTGGCGGCCGGCCTCCTCGCAGGCGGTCTTGCAACCAGCGCGAACGCTGCCGACCTCGGTGGCAACTGCTGCGCAGATCTCGAGGAACGGATCGCCGAACTCGAAGCTACCACGGCACGCAAGGGCAACCGCAAGGTCTCGCTCACCGTGTCGGGCTGGGTTGGTCAGCAGATCACATTCTGGGATGACGGCGTCGAATCCAAC
>CAZZPH010000392.1:0-2754 GCA_964655725.1 uncultured Hyphomicrobium sp. | reverse complement strand
GCCGAGCGTGAGCTGCGCATTCCCGATCCGGGCAAGGCCGTCATGGCAACGCTCATCATGGCAGCCGCGATCGCAGGTGCTGCCTTCGGTCTGGCACCGGCGGCGATCGCCTTCGCGGCGGGCGTCGTGGCGATCGTGCTCTTCGGCATTATTCCTGTGCGTCGCATCTACGATGCCATCGACTGGCCCGTCGTTGTGCTTCTGGGCGCGCTTATCCCCGTTGCAGGCGCGATGTCGACCACCGGCACGGCCGATCTTATTGCGCGCGCCATCATGGATTGGCTCGCGGGGGGCAATGCCGTCATCGCGCTTGCCTTGATCCTCGTCATTTCGATGACCTTGTCGGATTTCATGAACAACGCGGCCACGGCCGCCGTCATGTGCCCCATCGCCATCGGGGCGGCGGCCCAACTCGGGGTCAATTCCGACGCCTTCCTGATGGCGGTGGCGGTCGGCGCTTCATGTGCGTTCCTCACCCCCATCGGACATCAGAACAACACCCTGATCCTGGGGCCGGGCGGGTTCCGGTTCGGCGACTACTGGCGCCTGGGCCTGCCGTTGGAGATCGTCGTGGCCCTTGTCGGCGTTCCGATGCTGTTGTGGATCTGGCCCCTGTAGATGACGGGCGCGCCACCCGCTGGACAGGCGCCATGTCAGCACCTATAAGTCGCGCTCCTTGATGGGCGGTTCGCCCTTAAGGACCTGCCCAGGTAGCTCAGTTGGTAGAGCATGCGACTGAAAATCGCAGTGTCGCTGGTTCGATTCCGGCCCTGGGCACCATCCTTGATGGGCAAGCGCCCACGCCCATTCCCGGCAGAGTGCCAGGTGCGGTGCGCCTCTCGTTCACGCGAGCCGCTCCCTAGCAGATGTGGTCAAGCCGCATCCTGAGCGGGACCGCAGTTGCCGCGACAACGAATATCCCTATTCCACATCGTTCCTAGAATTTGGGCGCACCACCTTGGGCCGTCCACTGCGGCCGCATAAATTCGTTAACCGAATACGCTGATAGTGCCAGAGCAGAATTGAAGCCCCGGGCCTTGAATGTGCGCACCCCCAGGGCGTCTCCAAAAGCTAGGTTCTCCCTTGAATTTTTTTGGACCGCAAATGATTGATTCTTTGCACTCTGCCGCGGCCGCGCATCTACCCTCGTTCATTGCCGGGCCTGGCGAATCCGACTGGCTGATGACCTTCGTGGCCGTGCTGATCATCGGCGCGGTCCTGGCCGCCGGGGTTTTCTTTTTCTGGCTCCATTCGATCCCCGAACGCATGGTGCACAATCGGGTACAGTTCGACATCGTCGCTGTCCTGGCCCTGCTCTCGCTGTTCACCCACATTCACGCTTTCTGGGTCGCGGCACTGATCCTGGCGCTCGTCGATTTCTCCAAGTTTTCGTTGCCTGATTTTTCCAGCCCCTTGAGCCGCATGGCCGGCTCGCTGGAAACATTGGCCGCCCCCAAGCCCGCGCCCGCTGGCGCCGCGCCAGCCATGGCGGCGGCACCCGAGCCCGCTGTGCGTGCGCCGACGCCGGCACCTGCATCGGGACCAGCTCCAGTAACGGGAGGCGCGCGCGATGCTTGAGGTTCTCCTGTGCTCCCTTGTGACGGTGCTGCCCGACTATCTCTATCGCTACTACCGGCAGGGCAAACGGCTCGGACGCGAGATCACGCTCTATTCGGTCTGGTACGAGCTGCGCTACGGTATCACCGCATGCCTCATGCTGACGGTCGCCCTCATCACGGTGATCTTCTACTACCACCCGTCCACGTCCATGGTCACGGCCATGTTCCGCACGGTGCCGATCCTGCCGGAGACGAACGGCCGCGTGTCGGAGGTTTACATCGGCCTGAGCGGAGAGGTCGAGCAGGGCGCGCCACTGTTCCGTCTCGACGACACCAAGCAGAAGGCCGCACTCGATCTGGCCGACAAGCGCATTGCCGAAGTCGATGCCGCACTGGCCGTGGCCAAGGTCGACATCATCGCCGCGGAAGGCCAGATCCAACAGGCCAAGAGTGCCTATCAGGAGGCGGTCGACGATCTGGCCGCCAAAGAGACCCTGTTCGCGCGCAATCCCGGCGTCGTGCGCACGCGCGACCTGGAGCAGCTCAGAGCCATCGTAGAGGGCCGCAAGGGTGCGGTGATCGCTGCAGAAGCAGCAAAGCAGGCCGCTGAAACGCGCATCGCAACTCTCCTGCCGGCGGAGCGTGCCAGCGCCGAGGCTGCGCGTCAGCAGGCGCAGATCGATCTCGATAAGACCCTGATCACGGCCGGCATCAAGGGCCGCGTGGAGCAGTTTGTTCTGCGTCCTGGCGACATCGTCAATCCCTTCATGCGCCCCGCTGGCGTTCTCGTGCCGGCCGACGCGGGCCGCCGCTACCTGGTGGCGGGCTTCAATCAGATCGAGTCCCACGTCATCAAGCCCGGCATGATTGCCGAAGCAGCCTGCATCTCCAAACCCTGGACCGTCATCCCGATGGTCGTTGCGGAGGTTCAGGGCGTGCTCGCCGCCGGCCAGGTGCGCACGTCGGATCAGCTTCTGGACGCCCAGCAGGTTGTCCGCCCCGGCACGTTGACGGTGCTCCTGCGCCCCCTCTACGAGGACGGCTTGGAGGGTGTCCCTCCTGGCAGCAGCTGCATCGCCAACGCCTACACCAGCAATCACGAAGAGCTGGAGCGCGGCGAAGCCGGTCTTCTGCGCTGGTTGTTCCTGCACGTGGTCGACACCGTGAGCGTGGTCCACGCGGGCATCCTGCGCTC
>CAZZPH010000391.1:0-2755 GCA_964655725.1 uncultured Hyphomicrobium sp. | reverse complement strand
ACTTTGCTGACCGGAACGCCAATGTTTGATCCCAATGTCTACTACCTGACGCGCCTGCCCGCCGAAATCAATCCGAGTGAAACAGCCTGGATCGTCGCCATGGCGCTCGCACTCTCCGTACTGGCGACACTCTACCCCTCCTGGCGCGCCTCGCGGCTCGATCCCGTCGAAGCGCTGCGATACGAATAAGGAGAGGGCGGCGTGCTCCATTCACCCAGGTCAACCGCTGTTTTGAAGCTGCAGGATTTGAGGCGTTCCTTCCGGCAGGGAGAACGCGAGATCGTCGTGCTGTCGGGCGCAAGTGCGGAAATTCATCCCGGAGAGGCCGTGGCGCTGGTCGGTCCATCGGGTGCGGGCAAGTCGACATTGCTCCACATTGCGGGGCTGCTGGAAACGCCCGATGCAGGCTCGGTCTTCGTCGATGGCAGGGACTGCTCAACCCTTGACGATGAGGCGCGCACACGGGTACGCCGCGCCGAGGTCGGGTTCATCTACCAGTTCCATCAGTTGTTGCCGGAGTTCTCCGCACTCGAGAACGTGATATTGCCGCAGATGATTCTGGGACGGACGCGCCGTGTTGCGAGCGCGCGCGCCGCGGAGCTTCTGACAACCCTGGGTCTGGCCGAGCGGCTCGATCACCGGCCCGCGCAATTGTCCGGCGGCGAGCAGCAGCGCACCGCCATCTGCCGCGCGCTGGCCAACAACCCGAAGCTCATTCTCGCCGACGAGCCAACAGGCAACCTTGATCCGGGCACATCAGAGCTCGTGTTCCACGAGTTGATCGGTCTGTTCCGGCGGGAAGGCGTTGCCGCCCTGATTGCGACCCATAACTTCGAGTTGGCCGCGAGAATGGATCGCGTCCTCAGGCTTGAGAGCGGCCAGCTCGTCGAGGTCGCGCCCGCGCTTCTGACGCGCTGAGATCCTTCTTGGCATCGCGGTCCTATAGCCAGGATGCCAGGGCGATCCGGGCGCGCGCGAAGATGCGATCTGACACGCTGGTCTTCTCTGCCGGTTGGGGGCGCGAGGCCTCAGTGCTTTCATCGGTCTCAGAGTGCGTGCCGGCGAAGTCCTTGCCCTGCCGAGCATGGGTGTTCATGGGGCAGGTGTTCAACGTGATGATAGCGAGCCGTGCGAATGCGGACATGGTCTGTTACCTCTTCGTCGGATGGGTTGGAGCCCGTGAACGGGCTGATGGAGGCGACCGTAGCGGCGCGGCGCGTCTGGCGATGTATCGCTCGGAACAACAACGAAATTTTGTGGATCGCGGACGGTGAGTGCCCGTCCACAGGACGTGGCACCGGCGGCCGTGAGAGGCTGCGAATCGCATAGGGTGTCACCGCGCGAGGCGCACGTTCAGATTAAATTCGGAGACGTCCGTCGATGCGGGATCTGAAGTTCATCCACCTCAAGGTCCACTCCGCCTATTCGCTGCTTGAAGGCGCATTGCCGATCGGCAGGATCGCCAAGCTGAGTGAGGCGATGGGCTATCCGGCAGTGGCGCTCACCGACACCAACAATATGTTTGGTGCCTTGGAGTTTTCCGACAAGCTCGCATCCGTGGGGATCCAGCCGATTGCCGGCGTGTCACTCGCAATCGACTTCGGCCTGAGGCGGGCGGAACGCACTGCGGCTGCGGGAACTCCGCAACGTCAGTCGCCGTGGCGTGACGGTCTCGTCACGCTGCTTGCCATGAATGAGACCGGCTACGCCAACCTCATGAAGCTTGTGTCGGCAGCGCATCTGGACTGCCCGGATGGGGATGCTCCACATGTGACGGCAGCACGGCTCGCCCATCATGCGGACGGCATCATCGCCATGACGGGAGGCCCCGAAGGGCCCATCGATCGTGCGCTCCTGGGGGGGCAGCCCGCGCTCGCCGAGCAGCAGCTCCAGGCGCTGCAGCACGCCTTTGCAGATCGGCTCTACTTCGAGCTGCAACGCCATGGCCAGCCGGCGGAGGAAGAGCTTGAGCCGGCGCTGCTGGGCCTTGCCTATGAGCGCAGCATACCGATCGTTGCCACCAACGAAGTCTATTTCGCCACGCCTGAAGATCATGAGGCGCACGACGCGTTGCTGTGCATCGCAGACGGCCGTTATGTCAGCGAGGATGACCGCCGCCGCGTCAGCCGAGAGCACGATTTCAAATCGCCGGGACAGATGCAGTCCCTTTTTTCCGATTTGCCCGAAGCTCTGGACAACACCATTGAGATCGCCCGCCGGTGCGCATTCCGTCCGAAGGGGAAAAAGCCGATCCTGCCGCAGTTCGTGGCTGCACAGTCCGGCCTCTCGCCAGATGAGGTATTGCTGCTGGAGGCGGGCGAACTCAAGCGTCAGGCCAGTGATGGCCTCAAGGAGCGCCTGCGCAATCAGGCACCAGCACCGGGTTTCACGATTGAGGACTATGAGGCGCGGCTGGCGTTCGAAGTCGACATCATCGCTCGGATGAAGTTTCCCGGCTACTTTCTCATTGTGGCCGATTTCATCAAGTGGGCGAAGTCCAACGGCATACCTGTGGGGCCGGGGCGCGGATCAGGCGCCGGCTCGGTGGTCGCATGGGCCTTGACGATCACCGATCTGGATCCATTGCGGTTCGGGCTCCTGTTTGAGCGCTTTCTCAATCCTGAGCGCGTCTCGATGCCGGATTTCGACATCGACTTCTGCCAGGACCGGCGCGACGAGGTGATCCGTTATGTCCAGGACAAGTACGGCCACGACCGCGTCGCCCAGATCATCACGCATGGCAAGCTGCAGGCGC
>CAZZPH010000390.1:0-2768 GCA_964655725.1 uncultured Hyphomicrobium sp. | reverse complement strand
TACCAGCTCGACGTCGAGATGAGCTTCGTGGAGCAGGAGGACATCTTCGCCAGCATGGAGCCGGTCATCACTAAGGTCTTCGAGGAGTTCGGCAACGGCAAGCCGGTAACGCAAGGATGGCCGCGCATTCCTTATGACGAGGCGATCGCCAAGTACGGCACCGACAAGCCGGACCTGCGCAACCCGATCGAAATGCAGGATGTGACCGAGCATTTCCGCGGCTCCGGCTTCAAGGTCTTCGCCGGCATGATCGAGAAAGACCCCAAGGTGCGCGTGTGGGCGATCCCCGCGCCGACGGGCGGCTCACGCGCCTTCTGCGACCGCATGAACTCCTGGGCGCAAGGCGAGGGCCAGCCGGGGCTCGGATACATCATGTGGCGCGGAGCTACGCTCAATGCCGAACAACGTTTTGACCCAAATAACCCGATCAACAAGCTTGCCCGAGTTCAGTCCATCCATACACGGAACAGAGATGAAGCTCGGCGAGTCGGGGCCCTCAATTCACCTCGGCATGGTTTGGATATTCGGCTGATCGAAGAAACCTTCACGCACCGTTGGCCAGTCCTTGAAAGTGTGGATCGAGATCAACATGCACGGGAGACCCCTGAAACTTTTATCGAAGCGGCTGGACCAATTGCAAAGAACATTGGCGAAGCCCGCGCGGAGGCTTTGCGACAACAGCTGGGGCTGGCCGAAGGAGACGCCTGCTTCTTCGCCGCCGGTGATCCAGCAAAGTTTTACAAATTCGCGGGGCTGGCACGCGATGAAATCGGGCAAGAACTCAAGCTCATCGACGAGGACCGCTACGCGCTCGCCTGGATCGTCGACTTCCCGTTCTACGAGTGGAACGAGGAGGACAAGAAGATCGACTTCTCGCACAATCCGTTCTCGATGCCGCAGGGTGGGGCTGCCGCACTGGAGGCGGCTCAGAACGAGGGCCGCGACGCGCTGCTCTCCCTCAAGGCCTATCAGTACGACATGGTCTGCAACGGTTACGAGATCGCGTCGGGTTCCGTGCGCAACCATATCCCCGAGACGATGGTGAAGGCCTTCGAGATCACGGGTCTTTCGCGCGCCGACGTGGAAAGCCGTTTCGGCGGCCTCTACCGCGCCTTCCAGTATGGCGCGCCCCCGCATGGCGGCATGGCGGCGGGCATCGAGCGGATGGTGATGCTTCTGACCAACTGCAAGACCGTGCGCGAGGTCGCCCTCTTCCCGATGAACCAGCAGGCCGCCGACCTCTTGATGGGTGCGCCGTCCGAAGCCTCGCCCAAACAGCTGCGGGAACTCTCGATCCGTGTCGTCACGGACGCCAAAAAGTCCTGACGATCAACGCCGCCCGCCGCGGTCCCACATAATGCAATATGCCCGATGCGTTGGACGCACCGGGCACATGCTCTTGTGATGCCGAGATCAGTTGGTCAGAGGCACGGGCAGCGTACGCGGCGGCATTTTCACTGCGACCGGCACGACCTTACCGTCCTTCAATGCCGTTCCGACCCAGCGGCCGGAATCGTCCCGATTGAGATCGGAGGTGATGATATAGCCCTGGGCCGCGAGCATGCTGCGCATCTCTTTCTGGTTGGCGATGACCGCCATCTGCCCGGTGAACGCCGCGACGGACTGTGCGTCGGGCGCCGTAACGGCATCAGCGGCAACGGACGGCAGGCTGAAGCCGGCAGCCAGAACTGCGGCAAGTGCGGGCAGGCGAATATTCATAGGGTAGCTCCTCTTGATGGCATGTCGTTACACTCTGGGCGTCGCTTCGCGTTTGATCGCGTCACGAACACCCACAAGCCGGACGGTTATGCGCCCGTTGCTCCGGCGCTTCATGGCGCCGCTGCTGCCTGTCATCTAGGAACGTATCCCGCTCACTACCATTCACGTTCACGTCGGTCGTTCCGCGCTGTTCGTGAGACCTTGTGAACCGGAATGTGCGCCGGCGGTGCAATTAAAGATCCGCAATGTTTTCAAGCCGCATTTCAATGTCCGGTCAGCGAACGAACAGCGCGATGATCCGACAATCACGCTCACACCGGATCCACGCACACAGTGGTCTTGGACACTGCGCCATTTCAAACGATGGGGTTGGAGGAGCAAGTTGGCCTGATGACTTTCTTCGCTGGAGACGATCAGGGAGCGCCGAAACCCGGCACCAGCGCCGCCGCCTCGCAGGGGCTGTTCCCCGAATGCGCGCACATGGTGCCCCAGGAGGGATTCGAACCCCCACACCCTCGCGGATAGCAGATTTTGAGTCTGCCGCGTCTACCGTTCCGCCACTGGGGCTGCAGCGCGCACTTGCGCCCCCTGGGCGAGAGCCAGGGCGGCGCACTTAACCCCATGGCGACCGGCACGTCAACGCGCTGGAACCACCGGCTCCCTGAAAAGGCGCGAACCTTGAGGCAGGCACCGGCGTCCAGCGCTTTGCTAGTGTCGAAGTTCCTGGGCTGCCTCGTTGAGCCCGGACCTGACGGCCTCGACGGTGTCATCGGCGAGAGATTTATTCAGCCGAGTGATTTCGGTGAGCTCGGTCTGGACTTCCTGCTGGGCCTTGCGCAGCACATCCTGGTAGGTCGACATGAACTCTTCGACGGTGCGGCACTTCATGAGCCGCTGCGAGGCTGTGATCTGCTGCTCGATCTGCCGGCCTACGAAGCTGATCGAGGCGTCATTGAGCCGGAGCGCCTGATCGAACAGCCGGCCATTGATCTCAGTCATCATCGAGAGCATCGGACGCTGCATGTTCATCCATGCCGCAACCGCGGCTT
>CAZZPH010000389.1:0-2772 GCA_964655725.1 uncultured Hyphomicrobium sp. | reverse complement strand
CGTAGCCTTCGAGAATGCGCACGCCGAACTTCTCCATGTAGATCTGCCGCGTGCGCTCCTTGACGGCTTCCGCACCCGCCACAATGAGGCGCACGCGATGGAAGTCGTAAGGATGCGCAGATCGCGCATAGCCGTTCAGGAAGGTGTCGGTGCCAAAGAGGATGGTTGCATTCGAGCCGTACACGAGTTCCGGCACGATGCGATAGTGCAGGGGCGAGGGATAGAGATAGACCGGGACACCCCCCACGAGCGGCATGACGAGACCGCCCGTGAGACCGAATGAGTGAAACACCGGCATGACGTTGAACACCTTGTCGCGGCCATTGACGGCGATGCGGTGCAGACACTGGAAGGCGTTCGCCAAAAGGTTTCTGTGCGAGAGCACAACGCCTTTAGGTGTGCCCTCTGAGCCCGATGTAAAAAGAATGGCGGCGGGATCATCAGGCTTGCGCGCCACCTGAGGTCGCGTGCCTTGCCTGAGGCCCGCCAGTTTGTCCGACAAGCCGATCGAGGCCTTGATATCTTCCAGGTAGACGATTTTTGCCACTTCAGCGAGGCGATCCACCGTATCGGCCAGCTTGGCTTTCTCCACGAACGCGCGCGAGGTGAGGATCACGTCGACCTTGGCGGCGCGGCACGCATGGATCATGGACTGCGCGCCTGCGGAAAAGTTCAGCATTGCCGGGACGCGGCCGATCGACTGCAGAGCAAAGATGGTGACGGCGACGCCGGCAGAATTGGGCAGGAGGACGCCGAGCGCGCTCCCCTCGGGTGCGAGTGGTACGAGCTTGCGGCCGAGCACCTGTGCCCCGAGGATGAGCTTGCGATAGCTGAGCTTGGTGCCGAGCGCATCCTCGATGGCAGGTTTGCCCGTATCGCGCATCGCACGGGCCTCGATGAGCGCTTCGAACAATGTCTGGTCCAGGTTGGCTGTGCGCACGGCGGTGTCGACCATGATGTCCTGCAGGGCCGCGCCCGCGGCCTGACGCCGGGCCTTGCCGCGCAGCGTCTGATCGACGGGCAGCTTGACCGGTGGCAGGATCGTGACGGTTGTTTTCGGCAACAGCGCCCGTCGGGTCTGGTGGCGATCGAGGTATCCGAAGTGCGAGCGCTCCGGTCCGTCAATGCGCACGGGCACGACGATCGCATCCGCCTTGTCCGCAATCATCGCGGTGCCGTCATAGACCTTCATCAGACCGCCGGTCGTCGTAAGCCGTCCTTCGGGGAAGATGACGAGCGATTCCCCGGCCTTCACGTCATTGATGAGGTGGCGCGTGCTCAACGGTTTGGTCGGATCGATCGCGTGAACGCGAGCAAGCTTCAGGAAAGGCTTCACCCACCAGCGGTTGGCGATTCCGGTGTCGATGGCGTAGGAGGCATGTCCAGGCATGATGGCGTGCATCAGCGGCGCATCGAGGAAGCTGATGTGGTTGGGTGCGATCAATGCGCGTGTTCCCGGTTCGGGAAGGTTCTCGTACCCCTTGACCTCGAGGCGCAGGAACGTGCGGAACAAGAACAGCGCCACATCCTTGATCCCCTCGCGCCCCCAGGCGCGCAGTACGAGTGCCGTTGCCACGAGATTGCAAAGCCCCAGGATCAGGAATAGGGCGGCTGATCCCATCCCGGCCCACTGGAGAGCCGCCAGCGCGAGGCTTGCCGTGACCATGAAGGCTGCCGACAGCACATTGCAGGCCGCGACGACGCGCGCCTTTTTGTCGTTGTCGGCCCAGAGTTGGACAGCAGCGAAGGCCGGCACGATGAACAGACCGCCAGCCAGTGCCAGGAGGAATAGGCCGGCCGAGATGCGCAGGCCGGTAAAGCTGGCGAGAAATTGAGTTGCGCTCTGAGGGGCGGGCGCAGCGCTGAGCGTGGAAGCGGCCCAGGCCAGATCGAGTGAAGCGAGCGCCATCACGAATGCACCGATCGGCACCAGGGCAAGGTTGGGACGCTGATGGCTTGCCCGTGCGGCGAGCATGGAGCCGGCCGCGATTCCTACAGTGAAGACGACCAATCCCAGCGTGATGACACTCTGATCGCCGCCGATGTCGCCGTTGAGCAGGACGGGCAGCAGAGCAAGGGCTGTGGCGCCAACAAGCCAGAACCAGCTGGTGATGAGGCCCCCGGTCCACAAACGTTGTTCGGACTTCAGATCGCGAAGCAGACCAAACGTGGATTTGAGGATGTTGCGTTCGATCTTCAGATCTGGCGCGGCGGGACCCGTTTGCGGGATGAACCAGGCGGTGAGCCAGCAAAGTACCGCCAGCGCGACAACGATGAGCGGCAGCGCCACCGAGCCGTTGTCCGGGGAGATGAGCAATCCGCCACCGATCGTTCCAAGCAGGATGGCCGCAAATGTGCCGCTCTCGACCAGAGCATTGCCAGCCGAAATCTCGCGCTTGTCGAGGATCGCGGGGAGGATGCCGTATTTCACAGGCCCGAACAGGGCAGCGATGACGCCATAGCACGCGAGCGCCACGAACAGTACGGGCACGGAGTTGAGGTAGAATCCGACACCGGCGAGCACTGCAACGGGGATCTCCCAGCGTTTCAGCCGTTCCGCGAACATCCCCTTGTCGAGGCGATCAGCAAGCTCGCCGCCAAGCCCCGAGAGGAGGAAGAAGGGAACGACGAGCACCGCGCCAGCCAACGGTACCAGCCACGCTCCCCCGCTCGCGCCAAGCTTGAGCACGATCAGAATGACCAGCGCGTTCTTGACGAGGTTGTCGTTGAGCGCGGACAGGAACTGGCACCAGAAAAGTCCGGCGAAGCGGC
>CAZZPH010000388.1:0-2801 GCA_964655725.1 uncultured Hyphomicrobium sp. | reverse complement strand
ATCACCTGCGAAGACTCAGCCGAGCTTCAGCTCCAGCAGCCTCACGTCGTGCGACTCGAAACGCGTCCGCCCAACCTGGAAGGTGAAGGCGAAATCACGATGCGTGAGTTGGTCAAGAACTGTCTGCGTATGCGTCCTGAACGCATCATCGTGGGCGAGGTTCGCGGCCCCGAAGCATTCGACCTGCTGCAGGCGATGAACACGGGCCATGACGGATCCATGGGAACGCTTCACGCGAACTCACCGCGCGAAGCCCTTAGCCGACTTGAATCGATGATCATGATGGGCGGCTACGCCCTTCCGGTGAAAACGATCCGCGAGATGATCTGCGGCTCGATCGACGTGATTGTGCAGGCCTCCCGCCTCCGGGACGGCTCGCGTAAGATCACGCACATCACCGAAGTGCTCGGCATGGAAGAAGACACCGTCACTCTCCAGAACCTCGTCGTTTACGAGATCACCGGAGAGGACGCGAACGGCAAGCTCGTCGGCCGCCATCGCTCGACCGGTATTGCCCGTCCGCGCTTCTGGGACCGGGCGGAATACTACAAGGAAGAGCATCGCCTGGCCGATGCGCTGGCCGCCGCTGAGGTTCTCGATTCCAACGGCAACCCCCTTGGAGAGAGCCATGTTTGATCCCGAGACGATGCCGATTCTCGTAGCGCTGCTCGCTGCGGGCGCATTCGCCGGCGTGGTGTTTGCCCTGTTCTATCCGTATCTTTCTGGCGACAAGCAGAAAGACAAGCGCATTGCCAGCGTCACCGAATCACGCGCAAAAAAGAGCAACGTTCGCACCGTCGCCGACGTTGCCGCCCAGCGAAAAAAGCAGGTCAGCGAAACCCTCAAAGATCTCGAGGTTCGCAAGAAGGCCCAGAAGAAGGTTACACTCCGGCTGAAGCTGGAGCGTGCTGGCCTGGACACGGAACCACAGGCCTATTGGATTGCCAGCATAATCTCTGGGGTTGTTTGCGCCGCGTTGGCGTACCTGTCTCTGGCACCGAATCCGCTGGCTGGCGTTGCAGGTGCCGCAGGAGGCTTCATCGGCGCCCTTGGTCTTCCCAGGTTCGTGCTCAGCAAGATGATCTCCCGCCGGCAAAAGAAGTTCGAAGCGGGTCTGGCGAACTCCATCGACGTCATCGTGCGTGGCGTGAAATCCGGACTTCCGCTCAACGAATGTCTCCAGATCATTGCGCGCGAAAGCCCCGAGCCGATCGCTTCCGAATTCCGCTACGTTGTTGAGCAGCAGCGCGTTGGTGTCACACTCGCCGAGGCCCTCGAACGCCTTATCAACCGTATGCCGCTGCCTGAAGTAAAATTCCTGTCGATCGTGATCGCGATCCAACAGCAGGCCGGCGGCAACCTCTCTGAGGCTTTGGGCAATCTCTCCGGCGTCCTGCGCGATCGCTTCCGAATGTCATTGAAGGTGAAGGCGCTGGCTTCCGAAGCCAAGGCCTCTGCGATGGTTCTGGCGTCACTGCCGCCGGGCGTCATGGTCATGGTCTACCTGTCCTCACCCGATTACATCGCGCCACTCTTCAAGACCAACACTGGAAACTTCATGCTCCTGGCAGGTGGTTTCTGGATGCTGGTCGGCGTTCTCGTGATGCGCAAGATGATCAACTTCAAGTACTAGCAGCAAGCCCGCTGAACGTGACCCGCCAAGGGGTCGAACATTAGGAAAGCCGCGTTCGATGCAGGACATCATCGCATTGATCATTAGCCCGCAGTTCCTTGCGACCATGCTCGCGGCAGTGGCTGCTTTCGCAACCGTCCTGTCGCTCGCGCTGCCCCTGTTGCAGCGGGATCGGCTAAACCAGCGCATGAAGGTCATGGCGACCGAACGCGACAAGATGCGTGCGATGCGGCTACAAGAGCTCTCCGCGAAGGACAAAGGCATCAGCCCCACCAAACTCCGACAGTCGCCGAAGAGCTTCATGCAGCAGATCGTCGACCGGTTCGACCTGCGCGCGCAATTCGATAACGAGGAAGTCCGCAACAAGCTCAAGATGGCGGGCATGCGCGGCCAGGCGCCGTTGGTTGCCTACATCTTCTTCCGCATCGCAATGCCGCCGATCGTATTCCTGATCGCGCTCTTCTACCTCTTCATCATGGGCAAGATGGACTATCCGCCCATGATCAAGTTCCTGATGGCGATTGCAGCGGGATTTGTCGGCTTCTATCTGCCCAACGTGTTCATTGAAAACTTGGCCCAGAAGCGCCAGCAATCGATCAAGCAGGCATTTCCGGACGCCCTCGACATGCTCCTCATCTGCGTGCAGTCCGGCATGTCTGTCGAGGCGGCCTTCGGCAAGGTCGCCAAAGAAATTACCCATCAGTCGATCGAGCTTGGCGAAGAGCTGTCGCTGACGACAGCGGAGCTGTCCTACCTTGGCGAACGCCGGCTGGCCTTCGAGAACCTCGGCAAACGAACGGGCATCCCCGGCGTCAAGGCCGTCGCCACGGCTCTCATTCAGGCGGAACGCTACGGTACCCCCGTCAGCCAGGCTCTGCGTGTCATGGCGAAGGAAAACCGCGATATTCGCATGTCCGAGGCCGAGAAAAAGGCAGCCGCTCTGCCTCCGAAGCTGACCGTTCCAATGATCGTGTTCTTTCTGCCTGTTCTGTTCGTCGTCATCTTGGGCCCCGCCGCAATCAACATGTGGAAAATGAACTGAGGCGACGGCATGGAACAATCAGGTGATCGTTAATCTTCAGCGGGCAACCCCGGCCCGGCACCCCTGAAGCCAGGAGAGTTTGACCGCTGTCAACCTTGCGCCCGTGCCGCTCCCGGGGAACGGCTG
>CAZZPH010000387.1:0-2807 GCA_964655725.1 uncultured Hyphomicrobium sp. | reverse complement strand
AAGGTCTATACGTTGCCCAAGCACCTCGACGAGAAGGTTGCGCGGCTTCATCTGGGCAAGATCGGTGTGGACCTGACCGTGCTGCGTCCCGATCAGGCCGCCTACATTGGCGTCAAGCCCGAGGGCCCGTTCAAGGCGGATCACTACCGCTACTGAGCAAAGCACCCGGGTCCCGCGTCGGCGGAATCCAGCACATCTCAACCGTACACGCACGGGAGCGGCGCCGTCAGACAGGACAGCGCCGCTCCTGTTTCGTTCTGTGGGTGAAGCCGGAACAGCGGCAGCTTCGCTGGCCAGCGGCCGCAAACCTCCCCATAATTCAGTTTCCCGATTCGGCGGCCTGCAACCGGCCGAATCGCTGAGCTCCAGGTACGGCGTTCGAGCCCTCACGCTCCACTCTTCCTTCAGGTCGATGTCCAGGCGCCAACGAATCCGTCCATGAGCAGATTTGCATCACCCTACCGTTCGGCCAACACGCGACTGGAGTTAGCGCTGCTCCTCGTGTCAAGCGTCGCCTGTGTTCTGGTTCTGACCGCAGCCGTATCTTCCAACTTGACCCCCGCTGCCACCGAAGCCGGCGCGGCCTCCATGATCACGCTGGCGCTCATCTGCGCCGGTGTGATCGCCACGATCATCACCGCGCTGTCAGCGGTTCACTCCTGGCGCAAGGCCGCTGTCGGCCGCACCGCCCAGGTGCACGAGTTGCGCCGCCGGCTGGCCACGACGGAGGCGCTGATCCAGGCAGAGCCGCAGATCCTGGTCTATTGGGAAATCGGCAAGGGGCTGGAGGTGGTTTGTGAAAGCTTGTCGGGCGTGCCCGGTTTGCCGACCAACCGGCAGGAGTTGCTACGCTTCGGCTTCTGGCTCGATACGAAATCCGCCGCCGACTTGAAGGATGCACTCGACACGCTGTTCGCCGAGGGCCGCGCCTTCAACATGATTCTGCGAACGTCGGCTGGCGGCCATATCGAGGCCGACGGCAGAGCCGCAGGCAGCCGCGCCATCCTCAGGCTGCGCGACGTCGCCGGCTACAAGCGCGATCTGGGCCTCATCCTGGACCATCAGAAGAAGATCGCGCGGGAGGTTCGCTCAAGCCGTGCGCTTCTCGATGCCCTGCCGAGCCCAGCGTGGCTGCGCGGCGGCGACGGCCGGCTGACTTGGGTCAATTCGGCGTATGTAGCCGCCGTGGAGGCACGTAACCGCAGCGAGGTGATTGATACCCAGATCGAGCTTCTGGAATCGCGCCAGCGCCGCGCCGTCCAGCGCGCCCACAAGGCCGGTAAGACTTATAACCAGCGCCTCTCGCTCATCGTCGGCGGCGATCATCAGCCCCACCAGGTCATCGCCGTGCCTCTGGCGGAGGCCAATGCAGGTGTTGCCATCAACGTGGCCGCTCTGGAGAGCGCGCGCGGCGAGCTCGACCGGCAAGTGTCCGCCTACGACCGCACACTAGACCGTGTCGCGACCGCCGTCGCGATCTTCAACGCCGAGCGCAAATTGACTTTCCACAATCAGGCCTACAGCAAGCTCTGGCAGCTCGACGAGAACTGGCTGCGTTCACAGCCCGAGGACGGAGCGATCCTGGACAGGATTCGCGGCGAAGGGCGGCTGCCGGACGTGGCCAACTGGCGCGAATGGAAAGCCCGCCTTCTCGATTGCTACAACGAGACCACCGACATGGAGGATTGGTGGCATCTGCCCGACGGGCGGGTGCTCCACGTCTCGATCGAGAGACGGCCAGATGGCGGTGTCACCTATCTCTATGACGACCGCACCGAACGGCTGGCCCTCGAGAGCAAGTACATCGCACTGACGCGCGTGCAGGGTGAAACTCTCAACAGCCTCAAGGAAGGTGTCGCGGTTTTTGCAACCGACGGCAGGCTCAAGCTGTCCAACAGAGCCTTCGCACAGATCTGGCGCATGTCGCACAAGCATCTGGCGCAATCGCCTCATATCGAGGAGTTCGTCGGTGTGGCCCGGGTTCTGTTCGAAGACACCGAGACGTGGGGCAAGATTACTCAGTCCGTCACGTCGATCTCAGCCGGACGTGACACGATCGAAGGGCAGATGCTGCGCCCCGATTCCAGTGTGATTGATTTCGCGGCGATCCCCCTGCCCGACGGTGCAACACTGCTGACCTTTGCCGACGTGACAGATGCCCGCCGCTATGAACGTGCGCTGGAGGAACGCAACGAGGCCCTTGTCGCGGCAAACCGGCTCAAAAGCCAATTCATCGGTCATGTGTCCTACGAGCTGCGTACACCCCTGACCAACATCATCGGCTTCAGCGAGTTGCTTGCGAGCCCCGTCATGGGCGAGCTGTCGCCGAAGCAACGGGATTATCTCGACCACATCTCAACGTCGTCGAAGTCTTTGCTGGCGATCATCGACGACATTCTGGATCTGGCGACGATCGATGCCGGCGCCCTCGAACTTCAGTTCTCGCAGGTCGATCCGCGTGATGTCATCGATACCACGATCCTGGCGCTGCGCGAGCGCGCCGTCAGCGCTGATCTGACGATCGAGGTGGCCGTCGAGGACCGCGTGCGTCCATTCCTGGCCGATCGTGATCGCGTCCGTCAAATGCTCTATAACCTCATGTCCAACGCCATCGGATTCTCCGAGCGGGCCGGCATCGTGCGCCTTGAGTGCTGGCGCGAGGCGGAGATGATAGTCTTTTCCATCATCGACCAGGGCATTGGGATCCCACCCGAACAACAGGCCCGGGTATTCGAGCGTTTCGAGAGCCGGAGCCAGGGCTCCAAGCACCGGGGCGCGGGACTTGGCCTCTCGATCGTGAGGAGCCT
>CAZZPH010000386.1:0-2811 GCA_964655725.1 uncultured Hyphomicrobium sp. | reverse complement strand
ACGGGGGAATGACGATGTCGGGACATCACGGCACAGATGCCGTGCACTGGACAGCCCCGCGTGCGGGCAGGCTGCAGGACGCCCGCCGCTCACTCAAGCCTGCTGGAGCGGTTCATCGAGCGCACGGATGTACGCGATGACCTCCCCGGCCGCGGCACTGATGCGCTCCAAAAGAGCCTCGCGGGTCTCGTTCTCCCGCGGAACACCACCGAACCGCTCGGCCGCATAGGCAGCGCGCGCAAGCCGCCAGGCCCCGATGGTTCGGGCCGTTCCCTTGATCGTGTGCGCGGCGCGGTGCCAGTCGCGGTCATCGGCAGCGCTCTGAAGGACCTCCACGGACCGTGGGAGATCGGCGGCAAAGAGATGAAGGACCTCGGTTTCGAGTTGCCGATCCCCCATCGTGTATCGTCTCAGATGGACCAGATCGACAGGCCAGGGCGCCTTGGCCTCGCGGCGGCGTTCCTCTCCGCCCGGGTGGGATGGCAAAACTGGAGTTGCATCGATCACATCGCCACCTCGTCTCAGTGCGGCTCGTCCGCCGCTGACGATCCTGGCACGAGAGAGCATAATTCGGTGTAAAGCCAATCTCTAACTTGCTGGGTTGGCAAGCAATAATTTTGTAACTTTAGGGCCAGGCGCGATGGCGTCCCTACCCTTCCCGCACCTTCATTTGGCCCCAACTTGCCGGTATCGCCCCAACAGGCGGTGGTCATCCACTGGAATGGCGGGTTTCGGGGCCAAATAGCGCATTTGGCATTTGAGGCTCACAGTGGGATTAGCTATCTCTGACGCAGGGGGCTGGCCGCGCGCCGGCACATTGGGGGTCCCATCAATTCATGGCGCAAGATAAAGCCGCAAAGGATGACAAGATTGCGCGGGAGCCGCCAAAACTCGCGATTCCGCCGGTCCCTGATGCCGATCCCGCGCGCAGCGAGGGAAAACCGCCCCCGCTTCCATTGACCCCTATGCAATCCATCGACCGGTTGGACGCTGCCGATGGCTCCGCGGCGTCGGCCGAGGACGCCGGAGTTGGTCCCCGAACACCTCCCCCGCCACCTACCCCGTCGCGATCCCGGCCTGCCGGGACTAACGACGCCGCCCAACTGGCCGAGAAGTCGCAAGCGCGCCGATCCGCGCGCCGCCGGCCCGCCGGTCCGGTGCGCAATGCCATACCTGCCAACGACGATGTTCCTTCGATTGGCGGGCTCATCTATGCGCTCGACCAGAAGCCCGCCAACACGCCGTTTCGTTACGCGGCGATCGCAAGCGGCGTCTGGGCAGCCCTGACACTGATTTTTGGCTGGCTCATCGTCTCGGGCAAGATGGCGGAAGGCGCAGGAGTGGGCGCCATCCTCGCCGACCCCACGACATTCCTCGTCGTCGCCGCGATCGTGGTTCCCGTCGCGGTCGTGTGGTTCCTGGCCCTTCTTGCTTGGCGCGCTGAAGAGCTGAGGCTCAGGTCCTCAACAATGACCGAAGTGGCGATCCGCCTCGCCGAACCCGACCGCATGGCGGAGCAGTCGATCGCATCTCTCGGCCAGGCGGTACGCCGCCAGGTCTCGTTCATGAACGATGCTGTGTCGCGGGCGCTCGGCAGGGCAGGCGAGTTGGAGGCTCTGGTCCACAACGAGGTGGCAGCTCTTGAGCGCTCCTACGAAGAGAACGAGCGCCGGATCCGGGGACTGATCCAGGAACTATCCGGCGAGCGCTCGGAGCTTCTGGGCACAAGCGAGCGCGTCACGGAGACGCTGCGCTCGCTCGGCACCGAGGTGCCGCAGCTTATCGAACGGCTCTCCTCGCAGCAGATCAAACTCGCGACCATCATCCAGAGCGCGGGCGAGAACCTGACGGCCCTCGAATCGGCGGTCGGCCAATCGACAAACCGGCTGGAGACCACACTCGGCGAACGCACCGAGCAGCTCACGCATGTTCTGGAGACCTACACCGGCGCAATCGGCCAGGCGATCGGGAGCCGGACCGACGAATTCCAGAACGTCCTGGAGGGCTATACGATTGCGCTGGCGGATGCGCTATCGGCACGCACTGAGCACATCCAGACGGCCTTCGCCGATAACCTCTCGACTTTGAATTCCTCACTCGACGGACGCACGTCGCATCTCCAGTCGGTCTTCGAGGAGTACGCGCACGCTCTGGACAGCGCGCTTGCCAACAGAGCACAGATCCTGGACAGCCAACTCGTCGAGCGCACGCGTGCGCTCGATTCGGCCTTCAACGAGCGCCTGCGACTGTTCGACGAATCGATCCAACGCTCCACACTGGCCATCGACAGCGCAGTCGGCGAGCGTGCCCTTGCCCTCACCTCGGCGCTCGACAACCACGCCAAGGTTTTCAGCGATACCATTCAACGCCAGACGGCCGATCTCGACGAGCAACTCGTCCAGGGCATCAGCGCTGTACGGCGCACGAGCGAAAACATCACGCGCCAGTCTCTCAAGGCCATCGAAGGACTTGCTGGTCAGTCCGAGATGCTGCGCAATGTGTCGGAAAATCTGCTCGGACAGATCAATTCCGTCACCAATCGCTTCGAGAACCAGGGCCAGACGATCATGCGTGCCGCCAACGCTCTGGAAACCGTCAACTACAAGATCGATACCACCCTGCAGAACCGTCACGCGGCCCTGTCACAGACGCTCGATAGCCTCTCCAACAAGGCGGAGGAGTTCGGCCGGTTTGCTCAGGGTTATTCCTCGACCATCGAGGGCACCCTCTCGGAGGCGGAACTGAGAGCACGCGCCGCGGCAGAAGAGCTGCGGCTTGGCGCAGAAACAACGAAGCGGGCCGCTCTGGCCG
>CAZZPH010000385.1:0-2817 GCA_964655725.1 uncultured Hyphomicrobium sp. | reverse complement strand
GGCTTCATGATCACCTGGAACTGGTAGTAGTGCTGCAACCGGTTCGGGTTCTCGCCGTAGCGCCCGTCCTTGGGCCGCCGCGAGGGTTGCACGTAGCAGGCCTTCCAGGGACGCGGGCCAAGCGCGCGCAAAGTCGTGGCGGGATGGAAAGTCCCGGCCCCCACCTCCATGTCGTAGGGCTGAAGAACTGCACAGCCCTGCCGGCCCCAGAACTGTTGCAGACTGAGGATAAGGTCCTGAAACGCCTCTTTCGGGCGCAGTGCGGTCGGAGCGGGGGAACCCATGTATGATCCTTGGTGCAGCTGCGATGAGGCGCGCAAGGAAGAAGGAGCCTTGCGCCCGCCATCTGGCGCTTGTCTATAAGCATGCGCGGCGATCTCGTCATCCGTGAAGATGGGCGTGAAAATGGGCGTGAAGGCGGGCGCGATGATGAGCGACGCTCGCACAGGCCGGATTAGCAGTCCTTTGGGAGAGTGAGACCTTGGACATTCTTGCGTGGTTGTGGTGGGCGCTGGGCAGCATTTTCGGCGTGATCTGGTCGTTCGCCTGGTTTCTCCTCGGGGGCTGGGTCTCGACCCTCGCCCAGATTGCCGTCGTGGTGGGGATCATCTTTTTCTACAAGTACGGCTGGCAGCGCGCACCCGCGGAGATCGCGGCGCGTCTGTCGACAGCAGCGCGCTTCCTGTGGGGCTGGATGCGGCAGCGCGAAACGGGCGCCCGAATGGGCGAGCGGCGCGTCGAGGTGCGCGAGGTGGTGCGCACTGTGCGCATCAAAGAAGCAGGCGACATCAACGTCTCCACGCTTCTCACGGTTCTGATGTT
Source organism: uncultured Hyphomicrobium sp. (assembly GCA_964655725.1). GTDB lineage: Bacteria > Pseudomonadota > Alphaproteobacteria > Rhizobiales > Hyphomicrobiaceae > JAGVSR01. Next base: position 1,995 of record CAZZPH010000385.1, on the reverse strand, counting down.
CGCCGGCTTGGCGATCGTCGCTGTGGGCTGAGGGAGCCCCGTTGTGTGGGCCAGAAGCGATATGCTCTGTCGCCTCGTGCCTTGAAATGGTCCGCAATCGATCCGATCTGATTGACTACAGAGGGCATCGCTAACAGACCCACGGGAGAAAGCCCATGTCCGTCATGAAGGTCATCGAGTTGATGTCGGAGTCTTCCAAGAGCTGGGAGGATGCCGCCCAGAAGGCTGCGGAGAAGGCCGCCAAGAGCCTGAAGGGCGTCAAGTCTGTTTGGGTGCAGGATTTCTCAGCGACCACGGACGCGAAGGGCAAGATCCAGACATACCGCGTCAATTGCAAGGTGACATTCGAGGTTCAAGACATCTGAGCACCATCACCTGCCGTACGTGATCGCCGCAATTCCATGATCGCCGGCTCACGCTGTCCCCGGCGGCGCGGGGCGGTACGCGCCGACGGCCTCGTCCCACTCCAGCCTGCCCAGATCCTTTGGAAGGGTCGTCTTCCGCGCTTGTTGAGAGGCAGCATCCTCGCTGGCGCGCCGGAGAGCTTCTGCTTGTGCATTCACAGCCCGTGAGACGAGCCGTGCCGCTACGATGAAGCCGGTCGCAGCGGCAAGAGCGACGAGAACTGGCGGCATCGGACCCTCCCGGATGATGGCAGCTTAAAGACCGTAGCGCGCCCACAACGCGCGCATCTCGACAGCGGACAACAAATCATCGGCCAAAGCAAGGCCGGGAGCGGCATGCAGTGACGCGGGCACGCCGATGGAGGGGGCCCGCCTGAATCGCGACAGCAATCCGCCGCGGTCGAGAGGCACGAGTTTCAGGCGCACATTGGGCCCATGCACCTCGCGCATGCGCGTGCGCAGGTCCGACAATCCGTCAATCAATCCCAGCTCCATGGCGCGCGTTCCGCTCCAGAAGGCGCCGGAAAACAACTCCTCGTCGAGGCCCTGGAGACGTCCGGCCCGGCGGTCCTTGACCGCGCCAATGAAGACGTCATGAGCCTCACGCTGTAGGGCGCCCAGCCGTTCGACGTCTTCTTCCTTTTCGGGCAGAAAGGGATCGAGAATGTTCTTGGATCGCCCGGCGGTGTAGACGCGCCGCTCCACGCCCAGCTTGGCGATCGCCTTATCCAATCCGAAACCGGAGGCAATGACCCCGATGGAACCGACGATCGAGGAGGGCTCCGCCCAGATCTCGTCGCCGGCGAGCGCGATGTAATAGCCACCCGATGCGGCGACGTCTTCGCAGAACACGTAAACCATCTTGGCCTTTTCTTGGGCAAGCTGGCGGATGCGTTTGAGGATCAGTGCGGATTGCACGGCCGATCCACCGGGCGAATTGACGACGACCGCAACCGACGGGGCCTTCGACATGGCGAAGGCTTTTTCGAGCGGTTCGGCCAGGGCGGCCACGGAAAGGCCAGGCCGTAACGGCGTGACCATGCCGATGGGGCCTGAAAGCCGGAGTACCGGAACTACGGGAGAGCGATCGAAGGGCCACATGCGGGGTCACGACCTTTGAGTTTGAGGGACGGGGGATGATGTTGGTGCAGCGGGCTCGCCGGTATCGTCAATGGGCAGTCCTGCGCCGTGCCGGAGGATCTCTTCCACATCGCGTGTGAACGCGCCGCTCGTCTCGTGGATGACCAGGCCCGTGAGAATGCGCATCGGCGCACGGCTGCCTTTCCGGCCCATGACCAGAACACGCGAGGCTATGCTGGCGGAATAAGGGTAGATCGGCAATACCGTCAGATCTCCGAAGCGGCCTTCGCACACGCGCAGGATTTCCGGCAGCGCGCTGGCCTTATGAATAAATGAGAGGCGCGCAGCGGGGCGTGCGATGCGGGCCGCGAAGCGCGCCCACCGATCAAGAGCACCTGTCTCCATGGCGTGCGCGTTGGATTTCAGCGGATCGGCTGAGCGCGTGGCTGCTTTTCCGTCATGATAGGGCGGATTGCACAGCACGGCGTCAAAAGACTGGGGCGCCAGGTCA
>CAZZPH010000384.1:0-2822 GCA_964655725.1 uncultured Hyphomicrobium sp. | reverse complement strand
TGATCCTGGCGATCGGCATCGTGGTCGACGATGCGATCGTGGTGGTGGAGAATGTGGAGCGCTACACGCGCATGGGCATGTCCGCGCGGGAGGCCGCCCACCGCACCATGAAAGAGGTGAGCGGCGCGCTGATTGCGATGTCGCTGGTGCTTGTCGCCGTCTTTCTGCCGACAGCTTTCATTACAGGATTGCAGGGCACCTTCTACAAGCAGTTCGCGATCACGATTGCAGCCTCCACGATGATCTCGCTGTTCGTGTCGTTGACGTTGTCGCCGGCACTTGCCGCAATTCTCCTCAAACCGCACGATGAGACCGCGGCCTCAGGCGGATGGTCGCTGTTGCGCGTTCTGGCCCTGCCATTCACGCTGTTTGGCCGGGCCTTCAATTGGGCGTTCGATCACATGCGCGACGGCTATGCCGGGTTCACGCGCATTCTGCTGCGCGGATTGGTCGTCGTTATGGCAGCTTATGGCGGCCTCTTGTTTCTGACGTACGACCGGCTTGTTTCGACCCAGACGGGGCTCCTGCCGCAACTTGATCGTGGTTTCTTCATCACAGCACTGCAATTGCCGCCCGGCGCCACATTGGAGCGCACGGACGATGTGCTGCGCAAGGCGTCGGCGCTGCTGCGCTCGCGACCGGGCGTCGAGGCGGCCGTCGGCTTTGCGGGGTTCGACGGTGCGACCCGCTCCAATGCGCCCAACACGGGCGTCATCTTCGTGCGTTTGAAGCCGTTCGAAGAGCGGATTCTGGCGGGCATCACCAAAGATGAAATTCTGAGCGACCTGCGCACTCAGATCCTCTCGCTGCGCGAGACGTTCGGCATCATCATCGAGCCTCCGTCAGTGCCGGGCATTGGAACCAGTGGCGGCCTCAGGGGCTTCGTGCAGGACCGGGCAGGCCGCGGCTTGCCTGCACTCGAGGAGACCGCGCGCGGGCTGGCAGGCGCCGTCTCGGGAGCGCCCAGCGTTGCGCAGGCCTTCACGAGCTTCAATACTCGGACGCCACAAATCTGGGCGGAAATCGATCGCACCAAGGCGGAGCAACTCGGCGTTCCGGTTGGGCGGGTGTTCGAGGCCATGTCCGTCTACATGGGATCGGCGTTCGTCAACGATTTCAATATTCTTGGGCGCACCTATCGCGTGACCGCGCAGGCCGACAATCCCTACCGGCTCTCCCTCAGCGACATTGCCCGGCTGGAAACGCGCAACGCCACCGGCGATATGGTGCCACTCGGTTCAGTTGCGACGTTCTCCGATACCACGGGGCCGTACCGGGTGCCGCGCTACAATCTCTATCCGGCCGCCGAGGTTCAGATGGCGTTGAAGCGCGGCTCATCGTCGGGCGAAGGCATCTCCGACGTCGAGCGTATCGCGGCCGACACGCTTCCAGCTGGTTTTGGTTTCGAATGGACTGAGATCGCACTGCAGGAAAAGCTTGCAGGAAGCACAGCGGTGTTCGCCTTCACGCTGGCTGTGCTGTTCGTGTTCCTGCTGCTGGCGGCACTCTATGAAAGCTGGGTGCTGCCGCTCGCTATCATCCTCATCGTGCCGATGTGCATCCTGGCCGCGATGATAGGCATCAACCTGCGCGGCTTCGATCGCAATATCCTGGTCGAGGTAGGGCTGGTCGTGCTCGTGGGACTTGCGGCCAAAAACGCAATTCTGATCGTAGAGTTCGCGCGGCAGGCGGAGGATGACGGCAAGTCGCCCGTCGAAGCTGCCGTGGAGGCTGCCCGCACGCGCCTGCGACCCATCCTGATGACCTCCTTTGCCTTCATTCTCGGCGTTGTGCCGCTGACCTTCGCCACGGGTGCGGGCGCTGAAATGCGCCAGTCGCTCGGAACGGCCGTGTTTTCCGGCATGCTGGGGGTGACGTTGTTCGGCCTCATCTTCACGCCCGCCTTCTATGTGCTGTGCCGCAAGCTCATGCGATCGAAGGCCTCAGCACCCGCATCGCAACCGCAGCCCCAACCGGCGGCCGGAGAATGATCTCGCGGGGCCCGCGGGCGGACTTCGTCTCAAATCCGTACGCCGATTAACCCTGAATTAACTGCGAAGCTGCATTTTGACCCCAGGAATATCCGGCGATGGGTCTTGGCCCGGCTGCCAGCACCAGAGGGTCGAACTCCATGAAAACTACGTTCAAAACCGGTCTGGCCGTGACGGTCCTGGCCTTCGCCATGCCCGCCGCCCCCGAGGCGATCGCGGCCGATCTGGGTGGCTCCATCAAGGATCGCTATGTGCCGGCTCCCGCGATGGCGATGTCGTCGGGTGCTGGTCCCTGCTACTTCCGTGGCGATGTCGGCTACTCCGTTTCGCGCGATCCGTCGGTCAAGTGGCCGGTGAACAACGGGGTTTGGAACGACAATGGCGCTGGCGATGGTGTCGTGACCGAAGATGAGCTCTCCTACGAATATGTGGGAGATTCTGTTTCCAACGTCAGCCTCGACAATACGTGGCTTGCCGAGGGCGGCCTCGGCTGCGGTTCGGGCTCGCGCGGCTTCCGTGCGGAACTGATGTTCGGCTATCGCGGTGATCGCAAGTTGGACGGCGAACCCAACATCTATGATCCAGGTCCGCAGGTGGGTGATCCCGACGGAACCCTGCCCGACCCCATCGACGACCCGCTGCACACGAGCATCCAGACCTACACCATGATGCTCAATGTCTATAAGGATCTGGGTAACTTCAACCGCCTGGTCCCCTACGTCGGTGCCGGCATCGGTGTCGCCTACCACGACGTCGACGAGGTCTACTTCACGGGCAACCCGAACCTCGTCAATCGCATCGAAGGCAACTCCGACATCTCGTTCGCCTGGG
>CAZZPH010000383.1:0-2832 GCA_964655725.1 uncultured Hyphomicrobium sp. | reverse complement strand
GGGGCAGGGTCATGATGGTACCGCGCCTCGATACGCCCTGCGGGCCCATTCATGATCAATTCGGGCATGTTCGTCCTTCAGGTTTCATTTCGAGATCACGCTGGTGAGCAGACCAGCCCTGGATGGTCGAGAAATGCTGCTTGGCTAGGTTGATCGCTGTGTCCGGCACCCCATCACGGGCCCGTGTCAGAAAGTGACAGCCTCAATACTTGACTCCGGCGATCAGAATTTACATAGTCGGCCCGAACTTAGAACCGTTCGAAAGTAGGCGTTGGACGCACTGTTGCGCGCTCCACGTCCGGGCGGACCTCTTAGCACAAGTCCCATGCCCGAATGCAAGTCGCGCGGACATATGGGCGGTGAACACACTGTCGCGCTGCTGCTTACGGACTGCGGGAGCAGCCTGGAGAGACCGATGGAGCTGACAACGAGAGGGCGCTACGCCGTTATGGCGATGGCTGATCTCGCCCTTCATTCGGGTGAGGGGCCAGTGACGCTTGCCGCAATTGCGGAGCGCCAGAAGCTGTCACTGGCCTATCTGGAGCAACTGTTTCAGCGCCTGAGGCGCGCAGGTCTGGTCGACAGTGCGCGGGGACGATCTGGAGGCTACAGGCTGGGCCGGACGGCAGACGAGATTTTTATGTCCCAGATCATGGCAGCGGTGGCCGAGGAGACGCGCATGACGCGCTGTTCCGGCGAGGCCGAGCGCGGCTGTCTGGGCGAGGAGCGCTGTCTCACGCATCATTTATGGACGGCGCTCGGCGATCACATCGAGCAGTTTCTTTCGGAAGTCTCTCTCAGCGACGTTTTGAAAGGCGGTGATCTCATGGGTTCCCGGCGGGTCAACCTACCTGTTGCGAGGATGGCGGCGGAATGAGCGTCTCGCGCATCTATTTGGATCATAACGCCAGCGCACCGCTGAAGCCCGAAGCGCGTGCCGCGATGCAGTCCGCGATGGATGTGACTGGTAATCCGTCTTCGATCCATCATGAGGGCCGTGCCGCCCGCGCACTCATCGAAACAGCGCGTGAAGAGGTGGCGGCGCTGGTGGGCGCACGCCCCGGCGAGGTCATCTTCACCAGTGGTGCGACGGAGGCCAACAACTGGGCTTTCGGCGCGCGGAACTGGGCGGGCGTGGCGGCCGGGGATGCCGAGCATGCCAGCGTTCTCGCGCCGGCCCGGCGCCTGACCTGCGCCCGTCTGAACCTTCCTTGTGGTGTGGATGGCGTGCACAGGATTGAAGAGGTCCCCGAGTGGGCGCTCTCCATCGATCAGCCGTCAGCGACAGTCATGGTAAGCCTCGCGATGGCGAATGGCGAGACAGGCGTCGTGCAGCCTGTCGCTGATCTTGTTGCCGCGCTACAGGGCAGCCGCGTGGTCGTGCATACGGACGCGGCCCAGGCGGCAGGCCGCATCAGGCTCGACTTCAAGGCGCTGGGCGTTCACCTGATGTCGCTGTCTGCGCATAAGCTGGGTGGGCCTAAGGGCATCGGCGCCCTCATTGTGCGTGACGGGCTGGCGATCGACCCATTGATGGTGGGAGGCGGGCAAGAGCGCCGCCGGCGTGCCGGCACCGAAAACATCATTTCGATCGCGGGCTTTGGCGCTGCCGCCGCAGCTGCGCGGCGCTCCCTGGAGATATGGGATCGCGTGGGTGCGCTGCGCGATGGGATGGAAGCCGAGCTGCGGCGCATCACGCCGCAATGTGTTGTCTTCGGTGATACGGCCCCGCGACTTCCCAACACCAGTCTGATTGCCGTGCCCGGCAAGGCGGCGGAGACGAGTGTCATTAAATTTGATCTGGCCGGGGTAGCCGTGAGTGCGGGGGCTGCGTGTTCGTCGGGCAAGGTCGGGCCCAGCCATGTTCTGGCTGCGATGGGCATTGGCGATGAGCTGGCGCGCTCCGCCGTGCGTATCAGCCTGGGGCCTGAGACGACACGAACCGATATCGCCGCCTTGGCTGCGGCCTGGGCCAGCGTGATGAGATCCGCCGCGATGGCGGCCTGAACAGGACTTGAAGGAGCGCCCGTACGATAACGGCGCGTTGGGAGTGACGGAACGATGCCTGCAGTTCAAGAGACGATCGAGCAAGTCAAGAAGATCGATGTCGACCAGTACAAGTACGGGTTCGAGACCGCGATCGAGACTGTGAAAGCGCCCAAGGGTCTTAACGAGGACATTGTGCGCTTCATCTCCGACAAAAAGGGTGAGCCCGCCTGGATGCTGGAATGGCGTCTTGAGGCCTACAAGCGCTGGCGCGCGATGACCGAGCCGACATGGGCAAAGGTCAGCTATCCCAAGATCGACTTTGAAGATCTCTACTACTACGCCGCGCCAAAGAACTCGGAGGGACCCAAGTCGCTCGCCGACGTCGATCCTGAGCTTCTGAGAATGTACGAGCGCCTCGGTGTGCCGCTCCAGGAGCAGGAAATTCTTGCTGGCGTGAAGAGGGAGCAGCCGCGCGTCGCCGTCGATGCGGTCATCGACAGCGTGTCGGTCGTCACCACCTTCAAGGAGGAACTCGCCAAAGCCGGGGTCATCTTCTGCTCGATCTCCGAGGCGGTGCGCGAGCATCCCGAACTCGTCCGCAAATATCTGGGCACAGTGGTGCCGCAGTCCGACAACTACTATGCCGCGCTTAACTCGGCAGTGTTCTCTGATGGCTCGTTCGTTTACGTGCCGGAGGGTGTGCGCTGCCCCATGGAGTTGTCGACCTACTTCCGGATCAACGAGCGCGATACCGGTCAATTCGAGCGCACGCTCATCATTGCCGACAAGGGGTCGTTCGTTTCGTACCTTGAAGGGTGCACGGCGCCGATGCGCGATGAGAAC
>CAZZPH010000382.1:0-2842 GCA_964655725.1 uncultured Hyphomicrobium sp. | reverse complement strand
AGCCCTGGTGGCCGTTCCAGAAGCTCTCGATGAAGGTGAGGCCATAGCGATTACGGCGGTTGGGCTCCCGGGCATCCCAAAGATGCACATGGCCATCGACGACGAAAACCCGCTCCCCCGTCGCGGTTGTGAACATCGGATCGCCTCCCCTAGCCCTCGCCGTGTCCTCTCGCATTTTGTGTGGTAGAAGATGTCATGTCGCCCTATTGTAGGACAAGCTGTTTTCCGCGTCCTTCTCAACTTTTTTGCCGAGCTCGGAGGCGGACCGTTGGAGGAAAGGCTCTCGCCTCATGGCCCATTGGCGATGATCGGGCGGACATGAAGATCCGCCCGCTCGACCGCTCGGCGTCCCTGCCGGCGCGCGTAGCGCAGGAGCTGATGAGCGAGATCCTGGAAGGTCGCTTCAAGCCAGGCGGCCGGCTGCCGACCGAGCAGAGCCTCGCCGAGACGTTCGGCGTCAGCCGCAACGTCGTGCGCGAGGCTATCTCCCGGCTGCGCGCCGACGGGCTCGTCCACTCGCGCCAGGGGGTGGGCGCCTTCGTCGCCGAGAATGCGACTTCGGCCGCGTTGCGGATTGATACACATGAGCTGGGTGAGCCAGCGACCTTCCTCAAGCTTTTCGAGTTGCGCGCCGTCCTCGAAATTGCCGCCGCGGAGATGGCAGCGACGCGCCGGACCGAGGATGATCTGAGGGAGATCGAGGCGCTGCTCGAGCGCTTGCGCCAAGCGGACGAATGGCGAGCCGAGGGTGTCGATGTCGACCTCGCCATGCACCGGGCGATCGCCCGGGCGAGCCACAACGACTACGTCGCCGTCTTCATCAGCTTTCTCTCCGAGCACATGCGCCGCAGCATCATGGCCGCCAGGCAGCGCAATGCCCTGGCGGCGATTGTCGAAGTTACGATCTCCGAGCACGCCGCCATTGTCGATGCAGTGCGCGCGCGTGATATCGAAGCTGCGGGGCGTTCGATGCGTGACCACATCGTCAATGCCGCGGCGCGTATCGGCCTGCCTCGCCTAGAGGTGCCTCGGCCAGATGCCTCGGCGCCCGCCGCAACGGATTTCGCAGCCGCCACCCGTAACTGATCGCGAACTCGCATCAGCTCGTAGGCGGCTGCCGACGGGATCGAGCCCGCGGCCGCCGCGGTCGCGGCGCCTGCGACCACTTCGTTGTGCTGACCATCGTAGGACCAAACTGTGTATTCAAATCGCTGCTGGACTGCGGGATGCTTCATTTAAGCGGCGTTTCGCCACAGATGCCCCGGGCGACAACGCGACACAATGCGTCACTCCGTGGCTAAATTGGTACGAACCACTGTGGTGCTGCGATCAAAAAACACAGGGAGGGACAGGTGAGAAACAGGCGTGATTTTATGCGAGTGGGCGCAGCCGGGCTGGCGGCGGTGTCGTTTGGCAGCCCCTATCTCAAGCTGATGTCGTCGGCAGCCGCAGCGGATCCGGTCAAGGGTGGACATCTCATCGCGGCGATGGTTCTCGAGCCTGCCAGCCTCGATCCGATATTCGGCAATGCACCTGGCCTGGATCGCTGCGCATACAATCTTTTTAACGAGAATCTCGTCTTCCAGGACGAGAACGGTCAATTCCGGCCGTGGCTGGCAGAGAGCTGGGAGTTCGCTGACGACGGCCTTTCCTACACTTTCAAGCTCCGCTCGGGCGTGATGTTCCAGGACGGCACGCCCTTCGACGCGGAAGCCGTCAAATTCAACCTGGAGCGCTCTTCCAGCGAAGAGGTCAACTCGCGGGCGCGGCAGTACATGACCGACTTCGAATCCGTCGAGGTGATCGACCCCTTGACGGCCAAAGTTAATCTGCAGCGGCCGTCCGGTCCCTTTTTGACGGTTCTCGCCAACGCCGCCGGCTCGATGGTATCTCCAGAGGCGGTGCGCGAGCGCGGCGCCGATTTCGCCCGCAGTCCTGTAGGGACGGGGCCGTTCATCATTACCGGCTGGGCTGCCGGGAAAATCGATGCCGAGCGTTTCGACGGCTATTGGGGCAAGCCCCCCTACCTCGACAAGATCTCAGTCCGCACGATCTCGAACACCGCAGTGAAGCTCGTGGAGCTGAAGAGCGGCAGCGTCCATCTCAGCGACGTCGTGCAGGTCAAGGACATGCCGGAGATCGAATCGGACCCAAACCTAGTACCCATCGACACGATCCGGGTGATCACGTCTTACATCTCGTTCAACAACCAGGCAGCACCTTTCCGGGACAACCTGCATTTGCGCAAGGCGGTGGCCCACGCCCTCAACCGCGAGGCGATCGAGAGGGCCATCTCGCGCGGGGAAGGTGGCGTGATGGCCGGGTTCGACCCACCTGCCTCACCGGTTCATGGGCCCGAACTCGTCGGACACACCTACGACCCTGAGCTTGCAGCCGAGGAATACAGAAAGGCGAACCATACCGATCCGCTGACCCTGATTGTCATCCAGCGCGATCCGGACACGCAGATCGCCCAGATCATGCAGGCCATGTGCAAGGACGTCGGCATCGACTTGGGGATTCAGGTGCTGGAGCGCTTGGCGTGGGTCGAGCGTGTGTTAAATTACGATTACGAACTCGGTGTGCTGCGCTCTGCGCCGCCGGACCCCGATCCGGATATGACCTACTCGCAGTTCTACGGCCGTACCGCCAACAACGATTACTCGGGTATCAAGGACCCGGCAATCTGGGATATGATAGACGAGGCGCGTGCCCTGTCGGACATGGCCGAGCGCCAAGAAATATACGTCGCGATCCAGAAGAGGATCCTCGACAACTACTGGCAGACCTCACTGCTGTCCGGTTAACTGATGTGGCGACGCTCTGAACGCCACGGACGGCG
>CAZZPH010000381.1:0-2846 GCA_964655725.1 uncultured Hyphomicrobium sp. | reverse complement strand
GCATCACGGCGTCGGACGTGCCGCCGCCGAACTTCAGGAATCGCTCAAAGACGCTCTTGATGCTTTCTTTGTTGGCGTCGATCTCGCTGATGGGACGCAACTGCCGCGTCTCGTCCTTGCCCGATGGATCCCCCACGCGCGTCGTGCCGCCGCCCATGAGTGCGATCGGCCGGCCAGCGCCCGTGACCTGGAGCCAGTGCAGCATCATGATCGACAACAGATGTCCGACATGCAGGGAGGGCGCCGTGCAATCATAGCCGACGTAAGCGACGATGCGCCTGTTGCCGGCAAGCGCGTCGAGACCCTCCAGGTCAGACGACTGATGAATGAAGCCGCGTTCGGACAGGATCGTCAGAAATTCGCTCTTGAGATCGGTCATGGGGCATGGGCCGGGGTTGGGTGCGCAAGGGGCTTGCTCTAAGCTCGTATCATGGGGCGGCACATCGCATGCCGGACAGAAAGGGACAAGCCGATGCGTGCACTGGGGCTGATGAGCGGGACCTCGATGGATGGGATTTCGGCGGCCCTCATAGAAACCGATGGAGAGACCGTCGTTTCGCGCGCGGGTTCCATGACCTTCCCCTACAACGCCGCTCAGCGCTCGGCAATCGCAGGAGCCCTCGCAGAGGCCAATGCAGTGAAGTCGCGGCACGAGCGGCCCGGATCGCTTGCCGTGACCGAGCGGCTGATTACCGAACTCCACGCGGCCGCGGTATCGGCCTATCTGCGTCATCAGAACGTGGCGCGCAGCAGTATTGATGTCATTGGTTTTCACGGCCAAACCGTGCTCCACCGGCCCGATGCGCGACTGACGGTACAACTCGGCGACGGGCCGCTTCTGGCGGAGTTGACGGGGCTTCCGGTGATCTATGATCTCAGGGCGCGTGACGTCGCCGCAGGCGGGCAGGGCGCGCCGCTTGTTCCCATTTATCATGCTGCTCTGCTGTCGGGCGTTGCGCAACGCCCGGCAGGCGTCGTCAACATCGGTGGGGTTGCCAATCTGACCTATATCCGGCCTGATGGAGGCCTCATCGCCTTCGATACGGGCCCTGGCAATGCGCTGCTCGACGACTGGATGGCGGCGCGAACGGGACTTGCCTTCGATGATGCCGGTGAACATGCGGCGCGCGGGCGGGCAAGAACGGACGTGCTGCGGTCGTGGCTCTCCGATCCCTATTTTGCCGCGCCCCCACCCAAATCGCTGGATCGGGGGCATTTCAGCGTCGACGGGCTTCAGGCGCTTTGTGTCGAGGACGGCGCTGCGACGTTGACGGAGTTCACGGCCGCAGCGATTGCCCGATCGCGCGAGCACCTGCCGGACGAGCCGCTCGTGTGGATCGTTTCAGGGGGAGGGCGGCGCAACCGGACCCTGATGAGTATGCTGGCCGGTCTCGTGGAGAACGCCGTTGTGCCCGCGGAGGCGTTCGGCCTCGACGGAGACGCCATAGAGGCAGAGGCGTGGGCCTTTCTTGCTGTGCGCTCGATGAAAGGCCTACCCGTGACGTTCCCAGGGACCACAGGAATCAGCGAGCCGGCGACCGGTGGGGTGCTGGCGCGCCCGCCTCGTCCCTTCGGCCAGGAATGACGGAGCGCCGGGTGAGGCTGGAGCCGGATTGCCGGACAAGGACGCGCAGCATCCGTTCCAGGCCGGCTGTCACGCGGGCAAGGCTCTCGTAGTCGACGGTATCGGGCAAGTCGTCGAGCGTGTGGTAGCGCGGATTGCGGAATGGCGCTGTGTCCGTGACCATGAGCGCGGGAAAGCCGAATTGGTCATAGGCCCAGTGGTCCGACAGATCGATCCCTTCCAGGAATCCTGGCGCAACGCCCCCGATGCTCGGGAACGGCGTGGCCGAGCGGAACGCACCGATCGCCTTGTGCACGAAGGAGCGGGAGCCGGGCAATCCGACAAATGCGATGAAGTTACCGCGATCGGGATAGATCATCCCGAATGGCCACGGGAATTTCTGACTTCCTGGCTGGTTGCTGAAATAGCCAAGCGTCTCCAGGGCGATGGCGCCTTGAATTTTTTCACCACTCTCAGAAAGGCGCTTGGCGTGCTGCCAGCTGCCCATGGCGGGTGTCTTACCGTAAGGGTGCTCCTCGTTGACCCAGAACACCAGACGCAATCGCGTCCGGGTGGGCTTCAGATCACTGAGCAGCCGGGCAAGTTCGAGTGCTGCCGCCACGCCCGTGCCATTGTCATTGGCGCCGGGGCTGTCGTCAGGGCTGTCGTAATGGCCGCCTACAATGATGGTCGATTGAGCGCTGGAATCGCGTGGTGCGATCTCGACCTCGATATTTCGAACGGGCCGTCCCTCGACCACGAACTCCTGCAAGCTGGGTGCGTATCCATACCCGTGAAGCTGGTGCTCGATGTAGGTCGCGGCGGCTTCGAGGTCTTTATAGTATCTGAGATTGCGCGGCCGGCTTGCAATCGCTGTGATGTGCGCATTGAGACGCCGGCCGAGTTGGATGTCCTCGTCGGTCGGCGGAGGCAGGGGGCCGGTGAACGGCTGGCGCGGGAAGACGATCGCATACCACACCGCGATGATCACGATGGAAGCGAATAGTCCTGAGATCGTTGCGATCCACGCCAATGGCCTGCTCCAGATGCGAACCACGTTGCGCACGCAGCCCTCGTCCCCCCGGACAACTCATATGATCAGAATACAGATTACGCCGGTGTTTGTCCTTTAGACAGCAATACATGGTGACTGATGCGTATACGGAAAAGAACCAATTTTCAGCGCAACCCGGCCCGGCATGCCCATTCTTAGACCGCGCAGATGGCTTTGAGCTGTGCAGGCGGATGCGACGATCGCGCCCGGCGTCGATGATCAATCTTC
>CAZZPH010000380.1:0-2866 GCA_964655725.1 uncultured Hyphomicrobium sp. | reverse complement strand
ACCAGGATGTACGATCCGCTGCGATTGTGAGCCTTGTCGAACGCGTTCGGGAAACCGAGATTGAGAGAGCGAGGCCAGCGACCAACACGATGAAGCTGACGGGATGTGATCGTATAGAAGCCCTCAGGCGTCTGCTTGTCGCCCTCCAGCAACTTCGGCCCGAGCGACCCGGACCAATGACAGATGGGATAGGTTGCGAACAGTTCAAACCGGCCGTCGCGCTCCATCCAGAGCTCCAGCTCCGACTCGGCCTTGAAGATGCGGATCATCACAGCTGAGCCGCTCTTGAAGCCTTTCTCGGCGAGCCGCTTCTCTGTCTGTGTGACGTCAGGTGTGCCCGGCAACGGAAGGCGGCCGACAGCGGCGGCCCGCTGGCGCTCGATACGATCGGGTGCAGCGTCCTTCAACTCGATCGACAGCGCATGGGCCGGCATGTCGTGTGCGGCCAGGACTAGACCCGCAATCGCACCAGCCACGGATAGGCATCGCCTCCGCGCGAACGATCCCGTCTCAGTGATACGAGCAAACAGCAAAGCGACACGACCTGCACAACCTGGAACCGCGAGCACCCTAGACTTGGTCGGGCCGTCAACGCAACCACTTCACGCGCACCGCCACGTGCGGCCAGACGGGTGATGGCAAATCGCACTACTGTGGCAATCCAGCCAAACTGTCGCCGAGCTGCGCCTGGGCATTCTGCTCCGCAGCTGTGCCTTTGTCTTTGGGCAGACACGTTGCCAGAACCTGTCCCGCAGCCGCACCGGCCGGACGGCCCGGACGAAACGCATATGACTTGTCACACACGCCCACAACCGGTGGAATGCGCTCATGTTCAAACAGATCGTGGCCCGTTTTCAGATTTCGCCAGAAGGGTTCCAGCGCATGACCGGCGTAGCGATCCAGATTAGCCTCCGTCATGCGAAACGGAAAAGCCTGGACCTGAAACCGCTTCTGACCGCCGTCCAGAGCCTGCGTCACGATGGTCCAGATCTCGTCGATGACCGGATCTGTCATCGCGTAGCAACCCACCGACGAACAGCCCCCATGCACCATCAGGAACGAACCCGTGCGCTGATGGGCACGATCGTAAGGGTTGGGGAAACCCAGATTGAACGACCGTCGCCAGCGGCTGTTTGGATTGAGCGCGGTTTTGTCGACGGAATAAAAGCCCTCCGGCGCTTGGTGATCGCCGGTTGCCAGCTTGGGACCGAGTTTTCCCGACCAGCGGCAGATTGGATACGTCACGAAATGCTCAAACCGGCCATCCTTCATCATCCACAGCTCGAGTTCAAACTCGCGCTTGAAGATGCGCATGAAGATGGGCGTGCCGAGCTTCATACCCTTCTCATCAAGACGCCCTGATAAATTGGCAAGGTCGGGCGTGCCGGCCAGCGGTGTGCCCAGTGCTGCCTGCAGCGCGCGCTGCTGACGCTCGATGGAAACGCGCCGGTCATCTAGCTCCGCGGGCATCTGCAGGAGGAGCCATGTCAAGAGCGCCATGATCGCGACCAGAATGGTCGAGACGATCATGAAGCGGCGGCGCTTAGCGCTCCTCAGCCTCCGCCGCTCCTCGGCTTCTGCGGGTGATTTACGCTTGCGTGGAAAAAGCATCGCGGAAAGCCTCGTCTGCCGGGGCTGTCAGATCGCCGTCACGTAGCGAATACCTGCAAAGCCCAACTCATGCCCGGTGCTTATGGGGCGGTGTAACCCATAACCGACGGCGCGGCGAGATTTGCAGAGCCGGTTGACAATTCGATGGCGCTCGTGCCGACACCGCCTGGTGCGGAAGCTGCCGTCGGCGCGCTCTCGGGCTCATCTGATGGTCCCATCGTGGGAACCGTCGATGCAACGGCGGTGGGGTCGCGCAGCTTGGGTCCGGGAACGACGATACGTTCCTGCGCAACCTGCGCATCGGCAGGCCGCGGCGTGAACGGTTCGATGAGGGGGCGCTCAAAGCGCGGGCATGGGCCAGCAGGGTCCAAGCGGCGGGTCATCGGGAGCGCCACGTCGACCACATAGCGGCGTTCGCAGACCGCAATGGCAGGGGGAACTCGATAGGTCTCGAAGTAGTCGTAACCTTCTTTCAGCGTCGCCCAGAACTTATGCCACTTGTGGCCCTTGTGCCGTTCGAGGTTTGCCTCCGTCATCCGGAATGGGAAGGCGTGGACCTCGAAGCTGTTCTGTCCACTCCGGAACGCTTCGCGCGCCAGAGCGTAGATCTCCTCAGCAAGTGCGTCGGTCATCGCATAGCATCCAGCCGACCGGCACTTGCCGTGCACCATCAAAAATTCGCCGGTCCGCTTGTGTGCTTTGTCGAACGCATTGGGAAAGCCGAGATTGAAGGCGACATGGAAGCTCGAGTCGGGCTTCATTTGCTTCTGGGAGACGGTATAGAATCCTTCCGGGGCCTGCTTGTCGCCCTTAACCAGCTTAGGACCGAGTTCACCCGACCAGTTGCAGATCGGATAGGACTTGAAGTGATAGAAGCGGCCGTCGTCGCGCGCTTTCCAGACCTCCAGCTCCGATTCTTCTTTGAAGATGCGGATGAAGATCGGGGCACCCTGCTTCATGCCCTTCTTGCCGATCAGGTCGACGGTTTCCTTGGGCAGCGGCTGCTCAGCCGGCGTCAGCTCCGGCGCGCTCCCGCACCCTGCAAGCAGCACCGCCGCGATCGCCACAAAAACGATCCTGCTTCGATCCCTCAGGCTCAAATCGATCCCATCCCACCGTCAATGTTGCGGCCAGCCGGCAGTTACAACGGCACACCGCGGCCCACCATCTCGCCAAAAGCGTCGACAAATCGCTAATATTCTTTTGTGTCGGTAGTTTGAGCGCCGTCGAGGTGCCATGTCAACGCACGAAAAAA
>CAZZPH010000379.1:1256-2870 GCA_964655725.1 uncultured Hyphomicrobium sp. | reverse complement strand
CCGTCTCGACTTCGGCCTATGAGCATCCCCAGCCGCACGCCTGCTTCATTCAGTCGGTGGAAGATGATCTCGTCAACGAAAACGGCATCATGGATCTGTGGGTGCGCGAGGCGCGCCTCTTCAAGTATGGATCGGGGACCGGCTCCAACTTTTCAGCGCTCCGCGGCGCCAACGAGAAGCTTTCCGGCGGGGGGCGCTCATCGGGGCTCATGAGCTTCCTCAAGATCGGCGATCGCGCGGCCGGCGCCATCAAGTCCGGCGGCACGACACGCCGCGCAGCCAAGATGGTTGTCGTCGACGTCGATCATCCCGACATCGAGGATTACATTGCGTGGAAGGTGCGCGAGGAGCAGAAAGTCGCCGCCCTCGTCACCGGCTCCAAGATCTGCCAGAAGCGTCTCAAGGCCGTCATGGCGGCCTGCGTCAACTGCGAGGCCGACGGGGAAGCCTGCTTCGATCCCGCCCGCAATCCCAAACTGAAGGCCGCGATCAAGGACGCCCGGCGCGATCAGGTGCCGATGAACTACGTGCATCGCGTCATTCAGTTCGCGCGCCAGGGCTATGCCGACATCGATTTTGCGATCTATGATACCGACTGGGACAGCGAGGCCTATTTGACGGTCTCCGGCCAGAACTCCAACAACTCCGTGCGCGTCACGGACGAGTTCCTCGATGCGGTGCAGGCCGACAAGGATTGGGCGCTCAGCGCGCGCATCACAGGCAAGGTCACGAAAACTCTGAAAGCGCGCGATCTGTGGGAGCAGATCGGACATGCGGCGTGGGCCTCCGCTGACCCCGGCATTCAGTTCCACACGACCATCAACGACTGGCATACCTGCCCGCAGTCGGGACCGATCCGCGCCTCCAACCCGTGCTCGGAGTACATGTTCCTCGACGACACGGCCTGCAACCTGGCCTCGTTGAACCTTATGCTGTTCCGCCGCACAGAAACGGCACCCGACGGCAGCGAGGCCAAGGCTTTCGACACGGACGCCTTCGAGCACGCCTGCCGGCTGTGGACCGTCGTTCTGGAAATCTCCGTGCTGATGGCACAGTTCCCCTCACGCCAGATCGCGCTCCTGTCCTATCGCTATCGCACACTCGGACTTGGCTTCGCCAACATCGGCGGCTTGTTGATGGCCTCCGGTATCCCCTACGACTCCGCCGAGGGGCGCGCCATCTGCGGTGCCATTTCTGCCATCATGACGGGCGCCTCCTACGCGACATCCGCCGAGATGGCCAAGGAACTGGGACCATTCCCGGGTTATCCACAAAACCGCGCCGACATGCTGCGCGTCGTGCGCAATCACCGCCGCGCGGCCTTCGGTGAAGCGGAGGGCTACGAGAAGCTCTCCATCGCACCCGTGCCGCTCGATCATGACAACTGTCCCGACAAGCGCCTCATCTCGGCCGCGCAGAGCGCCTGGGACAATGCGCTGGCGCTCGGCAACGCCCACGGTTACCGCAACGCGCAGGCGACCGTCATTGCGCCGACGGGCACCATCGGCCTCGTCATGGACTGCGATACGACCGGCATCGAGCCCGATTTCGCGCTCGTCAAGTTCAAGAAGCTTGCCGGCGGCGGCTACTTCAAGATCATCAACCAGTCGGTGC
>CAZZPH010000379.1:270-1246 GCA_964655725.1 uncultured Hyphomicrobium sp. | reverse complement strand
CAAGCTCGGCTACCGCGAGAGCGAGATCGCTGAGATTGTCGTCTACGCCGTCGGGCACGGCACGCTGGCCCAGGCTCCCGCGATCAACCACGCCACGCTCAAAGCCCGCGGCTTCACCGACGAGGTGCTCCAGAAGATCGACCAGAGCCTTGCCACCGCCTTCGACATCAAGTTCGTGTTCAACAAATGGACGCTCGGCGCCGACTTCCTGACTGAGACTCTGAAGGTTCCCACAGACAAGCTCGCCGATCCCAAGTTCGATCTGTTCGCCCATCTGGGCTTCACGAAGAAGGACGTTGAGCTTGCCAACGTGCACGCCTGCGGATCGATGACGCTGGAAGGCGCGCCGCACCTGAAGGCGGAACATTTGCCGGTGTTCGATTGCGCCAACCCCTGCGGGCGCACGGGCAAGCGCTTTTTGTCGGTCGAGAGCCACATCCGTATGATGGCGGCATCTCAGCCGTTCATTTCGGGTGCGATATCCAAGACCATCAACATGCCCAACGAGGCGACGGTCGAGGACTGCAAGGCGAGCTACATGCTCTCCTGGCGCCTCGCGCTGAAGGCCAACGCGCTCTACCGCGACGGCTCCAAGCTGTCCCAGCCGCTCAACTCCCAGCTTCTCTCGGATGATGCGGAAGATGCCGACGAGGCGGTGGAGGCCCTGTCGCAGGCTGCCTCCGCGATGCGGGCGGCCACGGTCGCCGAGAGGGTCGTCGAGAAAATCGTCGAGCGCGTCGTCTACGTGAAGGAAGAGGAGCGGCGCGAGCGCGAGAAGCTGCCCGGCCGGCGCAAGGGCTACACGCAGAAGGCGTCCGTGGGCGGTCACAAGGTCTATCTGCGCACCGGCGAATACGACGACGGCCGCGTGGGCGAGATCTTCATCGACATGCACAAGGAAGGTGCGGCCTTCCGTTCGCTCATGAACAACTTCGCCATCGCCATCTCGCTCGGCCTGCAGTACGGCGTGCCGCTG
>CAZZPH010000379.1:0-260 GCA_964655725.1 uncultured Hyphomicrobium sp. | reverse complement strand
CACCTTCACGCGCTTCGAGCCTGCCGGCCTCGTGCAGGGCAACGAGACGATCAAGAACGCGACGTCGATCCTCGACTACATCTTCCGCGAGCTTGCCGTCTCCTACCTCGGCCGCCACGACCTGGCGCATGTCGATCCACGCGAGATCGTCGGCGAGACCGGCCTTGGCTCATCCGACGATGCGACCGATGCCCAGCTCGATCTCGACCTGCCGGAAAGCGTGCAAAAGATGGTGTCGAAGGGCCTTGTGCGCGGCAACC
>CAZZPH010000378.1:0-2876 GCA_964655725.1 uncultured Hyphomicrobium sp. | reverse complement strand
GGGGCTGTCGCGGGCGCTGTGACCGTCGATGGGCAGGTTTGGCGCGCGCCGCGCGTCGTATCTGCTATCCACCCGAAACTCCTCTACGGCAAACTTCTCGACGCAGCGCATGTGCCAGCCGAATTGCGAGAGGACATTGATGATTATATCTCCGTGTCGGGCACATTCCGCATCAATGTCGCTTTGTCGGAGCTTCCGGATTTCACCGCTCTGCCAGGAAAAGAACAGGCGCTTCATCATACGGGCTCGGTGCTCATCTGTCCTTCGCTCGCCTACATGGAGCGTGCCTGGGACGATGCAAAATCGGGAGGCTGGTCCAAGGAACCCATCATCGAGATGTGCATCCCCTCAACGCTCGACGATACTCTGGCGCCGCCGGGCCAGCATGTGGCGAGCCTTTTTTGCCAGCATGTGAGCCCGGTCTTGTCCGGGGGCCGCGATTGGGACGATCATCGCGACGAGGTTGCCGATCTCATGATCCGTACGATGGATGCCTACGCGCCCAATTTCGCGCGGTCGGTGATTGCCCGAAAAATTCTCTCGCCCAAGGATCTGGAGCGCGACTATGGCTTGGTCGGGGGCTGCATCTTCCACGGCAGCCTGAAGCTCAATCAGGTGTTCTCCATGAGGCCCGCCGCTGGAATTGCCGCCTATCGCGGGCATCTGCCCGGGCTCTATATGTGCGCGGCCGGCACTCATCCCGGCGGCGGTGTCTCTGGGGTGCCCGGCCACAACGCCGCGCGGGAAATCCTCCGCGACATGCGGGGGCTGAGGCGCCTGATGCGCCGTCGCGCGGCTTGAACCCGCCGTCGCGATCGGGAATTCCGCCTGTCTGACATGCGCAAGGCTCGAAATCTGACCGAAACAGGCTATATTCCTTGCCAGCAACCTCGGCCTTGAACCTGGATCTGCAACTCATGACGGATATCGCCACCACCACTCCCCGCCGGGCCCGGCCCCAGGTGATGACGCTGACGCCCGCGGCAGCGGACCGCATCAGATCGCTGATGGCGGCGAAGGGGCCTGAAATCGCGGGCCTGAAAATTGGCATCAAGAAGGGCGGCTGTGCGGGCATGGAGTACACCATGACCTGGACGGAGGCGGTCGACCGGCTCGACGAGGTCGTGGAAGCAGACGGCGCGCGCGTGATCATCGATCCGCAAGCCGTGCTCTACCTTATCGGCACTCAGATGGATTACACATCCGACAAGCTTTCCAGCCAGTTCGTATTCAACAATCCCAATCAGAAGAGCGCTTGCGGCTGCGGGGAAAGCGTAGAACTTGCACCGGCCGCGTCCGTTGGGCCCTTGCGGGACTCGTGAACCAGGCACGCATGACGCTCCCTGTTCGGCGAACTGGGCTCATGGACTTTGGGGTCATGCGGTGGAGGTGGAGCGTGCAACGGCGCGAGACGTGCAGGACTGGCAGACCTCGCACCCTGCAATCACAAGCTCAATTGGAACCCTGGCCGGACGGGAGGAGATGATCAGTCGTCGTTTGCGACGGCGCTCGGAGCCGTTGCCATCAGATAGGCGATAGCCGCTGACCAGAATTGAGCTTCAGTTTCGGCGCGTGCGCGGTTGGCGTTGAAGGCTTCGATCCAGCCTGCCTGCATGGCGGCGTTTTCATCGCCG
The DNA here is from genome assembly GCA_964655725.1 of uncultured Hyphomicrobium sp. Classification (GTDB taxonomy): domain Bacteria; phylum Pseudomonadota; class Alphaproteobacteria; order Rhizobiales; family Hyphomicrobiaceae; genus JAGVSR01. The sequence continues at coordinate 1,242 of CAZZPH010000378.1, read as the reverse complement.
ATTGCGGCGAGATCCTCAGGAGATTTTTCCAGCACGGTTCGGGCCAGCCGGACGAGTTCCTGCAATTCGCGCGAATTCTGACTGGTTTGCTGCTGACGCAAGCTGGATGCGCGCCTGCTGGCGGTGTGGAGCAACCGGGCGTCGATTCTGGTACGCGAGGTCTGCATGGTGGAATCCCGCAACTCTGACCGGGACTGGAGTCGTGCGCAGCGACTTTGATTTGGATGCGCTTTCGTCTCTTATCCCCAACTTCTCATTGTCGCACTTTAGCAGGGACTGAGAAAAACGGCTGTTACCGGACTGATTTGTCCACAGCCTGATTGGCGGCATAATCGAGAATACTGTTGTTAAATTTTGAGAATTCGCTGCAGCGGTTCTTGAATCGGGGCTCAAGGCCAAGTGGGTCATAGCTATGACGATGGACAGGCAGGCGGAGCATCTGGCTGAGGAGCTCTTTTCTCCTCTCGGTGCGATCGCGGTGCGCCGCATGTTCGGCGGTGCCGGCATTTATTGCGAAGGCGTGATGTTTGCCCTCATCGCGGACGGTGTCATTTACCTGAAGGCGGACGATGCAACGGCTCAGGCATTCGTTGCGGAGGGATCTGACGCCTTCGTGTATGAGGCCAAGGGCCGGCGCGTGCGGATGTCATACTGGCGAATGCCTGACCGCTTGCTCGACGAGCCGGACGAGGCCGCACAGTGGGCCCGCACCGCCCTTCAGATTGCGATCAGGACGGCCAGCGCGAAGTCGGCGCCTGTTCCAAGGCGCCGATCCGCACCGCGACGGCGAGGCTAGGCCTGCCGGATTATTCTCCGACGACTTTGACCGGCCGTGCAGGGCGGCGCAGGAACGCGGGAATGTTCTCCGCAAAACCGCCACTCGGTGCGCTGCGAGCGGTCTCCGGTGATGGTGCTTTAGCTGGTGGCGGCTTTCGCGAGGGCGTGGACCTGTTTGCCGGCGGGGCGCTCGCTCGCTGGGCGGGGGGTGCCTCTGCCGGCCTTGATTGCTGAGTGGCCGCGACCGCGTGCTCCAGTTCCCGGGGCTGAGGGGAACGGGCCGCTCGGGTTGGTCCTGGCTGCTCGGTTCGTCGCGGCTCAGAACGGCGCTTGCGGGGTTGCTCGTTGGCTGCGCTTGAGTTGCTTGGGCCTGAGTTGCTTGGGCCTGAGTTGCTTGGGCCAGCGCTGCGTTCGGTGCTGATTGCCGTGTGCTTGGCGGCGGACAAGTGGCCCAGCACACGGCAA